>CAZKYZ010000140.1:0-8801 GCA_964557055.1 uncultured Desulfobacterales bacterium | reverse complement strand
ACTTTTCCCGGCAGTGACGATGGGAATCAACTGAATGCCGAAATTTTTCATTTCGTATATGGGCAAACCGTCCACACGTAGAAATCCGTCTGCTATTATCACAGGAAAGGGGTTTTCTTCAAGTCTTGTGACAAGCGCCTCCACTTCCACGCGCTTATTGACCGGCAGAACCTGGCCGCGGTAGCGCCAGATATGCTCGTTTTCCGGGAGTAAACGGAACCGGTGAGTGCTTTGATAACCAGCCCATTTCTGAAGGGCGGCATATTTCAGCAGTTGAATAAAGGAATCAATACCCAGGGAACCCGGACAGACAGGGTCCTGGTAGAAATGGGCCTGAAAAAACCATTCCTGCGGGTCGATTTTTTTGCTTCCCCGGATATAGCCGAAACCTTTGGGGCCGCCGTCGGGCAGATAGAGGTCCACCGTGTCGATCATCTGCAGGGATTTTGCCGGCAGGAACAGGCCGGCCGGGACCTGAAGGGACTGGTCATGTTCGTCCGGGCTAAGGGGCTGTTCCACTGCCAAGGGTATCCTTTCCGGCACCGGCAGTTTCTGCGGTTGAAAGGGGTGGTTGCAGGTGTTTTTGAGCCCTTCCTGCCGGTCCAGGGCCGTTTTGGTAAAAAAACCGAACGAAGTACTTCCGCAGTAGAGCAGGGTCCTTCCGGAAAGCATCTCAAAATCGAAGTGCTCAATGATCATATCTCCGGCGTTGGAAGCATTGGATAGCCTGGTTCGTACCGTCACCGTACCGCTTTCCCGGGTAATCTCACGGTGGAGCACAGCGGTACCGTCCAGGTTGCGGAAGCGGAGGTCTTTGTCGCTTTTCAGGGCGGAGCCTATATACGCCGCCAGCCAGCCGCAGGGCTGCAGGGCTGCTTCCATGAGGATGCAAAGCGGCAGGGAGATGGACCGCTCCGCGGCAAAGTACCAGGCATCGTAGGGGATATCATATTCGGCTTCGATCCACCCGTCCGGCTCCAGTTTCCACGGCGCCGGCTGAGCGGACACCACTCGATCCATACAAAGGTAGGGCGGCCGCGGCAACCGGGCAATGAACCGGTCTTTATCAAAGGGGCTGTAGGGGCTGCCGAAGGCCCTGGAAGGAAGGCCGCAACAGAATTCTAGAAGCTGCTCCCGATCGAAAACGAGGGCCGCCGCCGGCGCGTTTTCCGGCTTGTATGCGCGCGAAGCCCAGAAGGATTCAATCTTCTCGCGGTTAAGACCGGTGATTTTCATACTCATATCGGTAAACTGTACAATCCGGCGACCGTCGGCAAACATCTGGGCATCGGCGATTACGTATGGTTCCGGATTGTATCCAATTTCGCGTATATCAACACGATAGACCACATGTCGGGTATCCGGCGTAACCGGACCGCGGCATTTCAAAATACTCCGGACGCCGATGACCGGTTCGCAGCAGACAAGCGGGTTCTCGGCAACCCACCCGATTCTCAGCAAAAAAAACCGCAGGGTATGGGCGCAGCATTCGTACATGAGGGTGCCCGGCATTACCATATCATCCACAAAATGGCAGGTCAGAAACCAGTCATCCGGGTGAATATCGGCTTCCGCCTGAATGGTGCCCAGACCGAATCGGCCGCCATGCGGCTCCAGGTTCAGAATCCGATCGATCAGTTTCATCCGGCCGTCGGGCAGACAGAGGGATCGCGCAAGGTGAATACCGGAAAAGGTCGTTCCGAAACAGGCAGCCAGATCACCTTGGCGCAGGGCATTTACCTGATGTTCAGCATAGGTCTCCGAGCAGCTGCCGGCATCGTCAAGACCGGGCAGGGGTATTTTCCAGTCATGATCGAAAACACCGGGCGATGCTTGCCGATCTTCTTCGGTCAGGATGATCCCACCCGAGTCGCGGACCTCCTCTTCCGTGAAGAAACCGGCACAGCCTTCCGTCATGGTAATCAGGGGCTCTTCGTTTATCGTACCGGAAAAATTGAAAAAAAACATATACGTGGCCCCTTGCCGGATGAATTTTCTGATCCGGATGGTATACCGGATCGTCTCACCGGAAACCGGCAGCCCCCTGTGGAAAACTACTTTGGCGTCCAGAAGGCGGTAGGTTCGCTCACCTCGCACCACGTGGTCGATGCCGAGATAGGAAGACAGGAAAAGATCCGCCTGACCGGCTTCCACCGAAATACAGACAGGCGCTTTTCCGCCGTCCAGATACCAGGCATCCGCGTGCACATCGTGCTCGGTGACGAGGGTGCCGGGGCCCAGTGAGCATTTGTCGCCCTCCACCGACAGAATCCTGTCCACCAGCATCAGCGGTTCGTCCGGAAGACGTACCCGGGTTTTGTACGAATCGATGATAGCGAATTCCGGACCCAGAACGTTGGCCACGGACCCGACTGCAAACTCAAGGCACATTTCCCGTGTGAACAAAGGCTGTTGTGGACGGATGTCTGGATGCAGGCCTGTATCGGTATCCGGAACCTTGTTTGGCGGTATTGACAAAGGGTCCGATTGTTTCAGCAGTCTGTCCTGCAGAATCAGGGTGTCGGCATATCCCCGCGTCAGTTCCCGGGAAAATTTCAGGAAGGCCTCATGGGCTTCCGCCGTGGCCGCGGAGGAGCGGATGATTTCCTTGAAATACCCATAGGTCCGATCGCCATCCGGATTTTCCGGGATTGCCGGCTGTCCGTTTTGCGGATGCCGTTCGGGGTCATTTAAATCGTAAGATGCCGTTTCCGGAAGGCTGTCTTCGATAGCAGCGAAAGGCGCAACAGGAATTTCCGGTAGTGGAAAATGGAGATGACCGCCGACAGGAACCGTCAACAGCCGTTCGTCCGGAGATAAATAACCGCTCGTCGTACGCAGGTCGGGAGCACCGGTAGCGTATATCGCTTCCAACCTGCAGGGAATGTGGTGGGCGGTCAAGGCCGCCAGGCATCGATAGACCGAATAGAGATCGTTTTGCCCCAGGGAGGAAACCGATACCGCCAGATGGGGCCTGTCGCCCAGAATCTTTCGCACCATGCGGGTGCAGGAATGATGGGGGCCCAGTTCCACGAAACAGCGGACACCGTCGCTGTAGGCCTGCTGGATGGTGCGTGTAAAATCGAAGCCGCTTAATGCCTGCTGCAGAATGGAATCGGCGGAACTGTCGGGGGTAATTGTCTGTGCAGCGCCGGAAGCGCAGCTGTAGTAAACAATTCCGTCCGGCTGATAAGCATCATCAAAGTAATGCAGATCGCGGTACTCCTGCTGTACAGGTGTTACCGCATCGCAGTGCACGCAAACGACTCCTTGAAGGTAGAGAGCCTCACAGTTCAGTTTACGGACGATGGCGGACAGCGCGGTGCGACTGCCGCCGATAACGCATTCCTGCGGCGTATTGACAATTAAGAGGCGCCCGTGCGGTTCGGAGGCGATTGCTGCGCGAACATCGACGGCCGGTCTGTTTACGACGGCTGTTTTCCATTCGAAGGGGGCGTTTTGCGGAATCCCCCATGCTTTTTTCAGGGCGCTGCAGGGTCCCGCCAGCTGGGTGGTAAACAGGTTCGTGTTTTCCATGCGCGCAAGCATCCGCCCCTTATCCGGCCAGGCGGCGGTGGCAAAATAGCCGGCCGTCTCTCCCAGGCTGTATCCGATTACAGCCGTTGGATGAATATCGAACTGTTTCAGGACACGTGTCATGAGATCGGCAAAAATGACCTGGCCAAAAATCATGTGGCGGACATCTGCGGAAACCGCGTCCAGGGCTTTCTGTTCCCATCCCGCTTCCCAGGAAATCCTTCGGGGTATAAAAATATCCGGCAGCATCTGGCTTTCAAGTTTTTCGGCAGCGGCATTCATTGAACGGGTAACGGCGGGCCAGCGCAGGGCGATGTCCCGCCCCATTCCAACATAGTGGTTGCCGGATCCCGGATAGAGAAAGGCGAGCCTGCCGCCGGCGACATTTGCCTCGGGGGCGTACCAGACTCCGCCGTTGGCTCCGATGCTGCTGGGGCGGTTTTCGGCAACCGCCGTGTTTGCCATTTGGAGGTGTCCGAGCAGCCGCTCACGGCTGTCTGCCAGGAGGGACAGTACAAAAGGGTGGTCTGGATTGTACGGTTGCCGCTGAAACCATTCCCGCGCTGTTGCTTCCAGTGAACACGTTTTGTCCGAATCGGAGACAAGGGTGTCGAGATCGGCAAGCCGGCGCAGCAGCGCATCCCTTGATCCGGCACAGACAACGAACAGGGCCGTTGAAAAAGGGATGACGGCGCGGTCTCTTTCCGGGTGGAATTCCCGTTCCGGCAAAGGTACCGCCGCAGAAATACGGGAATAATCCATTTCCCGGGAAATGGCGCAAACCGTGTTGCCGTCGGTGGTCATGGACAGCGTGCAGGCGGTGCGCGGGCCTTCAATCCGGTTGCGGACCCAATACTGGGAAAAGGCCGGAAAATGAAATTTTGCAGGATCCCAGTGGTTCCAGGAAGGGGATTTGAATCCAACGGCCACAGGGATTAACTGATGATACAGGCAAAGACTGGTTTTGATGAAGGCGGCCAGGCCGGCAGCGGCACCCAGCATCCCGGTGATTGGAATGGTAGTCCCCAATGCCCGTTTGGAATCCACGGTCGAAAAAATAGATGTAAGGGCTTCGCTTTCGGTGCGGTCTTCACCCGGGTCAGATGATCCGTGCGTTTCCACATATCCGATGGTTTCGGCCGCTGTATTGCCTGCGGTGACGGCCCGCGAGAAGGCCTGGATATAGGATTTAGCTGCAGGTGGTCCCAATTGCGGACTTCCGTCGGAAGCATGGCCGATCCCGGTAATGACGGAATAAATCCTGTCGCCGTTTTCAAGGGCACGATCCAACCGTTTCAGCACAACGGCACCGGCGCCTTCCCCCGGAAGCGGGCCGTCCGCCCCGCAATCATGTGGATGTACGGTTGATTTTCCGGAAAAAGGAACGGTTTCATGACGGCAGATCATCGCGCGGAGGTCACCGGCAAAATCAACCGCCCCGGCAATCATGAAATCGGCTGATTTTTCCTGGAGAAGCTGAACACAGATGTCGAGCGCTTTCATCCCGGAAGATTCCCCGCAGGAAACTGTAAAACTGGGACCACCGAAGCGAAACTCGCGTGCCAGACGGCTGGCGATGACACCGCCCAGAGCCCCCAGAGTGCGGGTATAGGTAAGCGGTTTGGAAAGGGCATCCATGGCCGCTGCCATCCATTTTTGGGTAACGGTTTCTTTCGCCAGAAAGCCCGATTGAATCCAATCCTGCACCAGTCGGGGGAAGGTCCAGCGCAGCTGAAAATTGGTCGCTTCGAAATCAAAATCCATTCCGACGACGGCCCCGGCAGCAGGGTTTTCCTGCGATGTTTCGATGGCGGCGTCTTCCAGGGCACGGGAAGCCACTTGAAGCATCAACAGGTGCTGGGGAAGTATATCTGCGATTTCATTGGGAGGCAGCCGCCATTGATCCGGCTGCAGGGACAGTTCGGAGATAAAGGCGCCGAACGTCGAGAAGGAAGCAACGCTTTCGAGGGCCCCGGAAGCAGTTGCCCACTTTTTAACGGGCCAGCGTTCCGCCGGGCGTTCGGCTATGGCGCCGGTTCCTGAAAAAACGGCCTGCCGGAATGCTTCCAGGGATGAAAGACTACCCGCATGAATGCCCATGCCGACGACCGCCACCGGTTCGGGCGAAGATACCTCGATAGGAACACCTTTATCAGGGGAGGCGGGTAAATGACTGTTTTCCGTATCCGGGCTGTATTCCTCCACCAATAGGTGCGCGTTGATGCCTCCAAATCCGAAGGCGCTGATGGCCGCTTTTCTGGTGGAGCCGTCCGATCGTTTTTCCCAGGCGGATGGCTCCGTCTGGACGCGGAAGGGTCCGGCCACCAGAGGACTGTTATCGGGCGGCGTTGAAAAACCGGCAGAAGGCGGCAATGTGCGGTGCTGCATGGCCAGGAGGGTTTTGATCAGGCCCGCTGCGCCGGCGGCGGTGAGCAGGTGTCCGATCATTGATTTTACAGATCCAATGGGGCATTGCTGTTTTTTCCAGTCGGTATCCTGCCACAGGGCTGCAAGGCTCTCCAGTTCAGTGGCATCCCCCACTGTTGTCCCTGCGCCGTGGCATTCCATCAGATCGATATCCGTCGGATGCCACCCGGCCTGGTCGTATGCCTGCCGCATGGCGCGCAGCTGGCCTTCAGAATCGGGTGCCAGAAGATTCCCGCGCATATCATTGGCGATGCCGATGCTGCGGATGATGCCCCAAATGGTGTCCCCGTCTTTGCGGGCGTCCTCCAATCGTTTCAGAACGACCAGACCGGCACCTTCCCCAACCACAAGACCATCGGCTTCCCGGTCGAAAGGCCGGCACCTTCCGGACGGCGACAACGCTCTGAGCTGGCTGAAGCCCACCTGGGTGTACAGGCAATCCGGTCGGGACACACCGCCGGCGATCATGGCGTCTCTGCGGCCGCTCTGCAGCTCGCTGCACGCAAGCCGGATGGCATATAAAGAGGAAGCACAAGCGGCATCGAGGGTATAGCTGCCGCCCCCTAATCCCAGAGACATGGCCAGCATGGCCGCCGGCAGCGCGGTTACCCGGGCGCTTCCGACATATGTTTTCGGGAAGGTCTCTTTGCGATTGGATGCGTGTCTGGTATGAGGTGACAACCGGCTTTCCATGACGCACCCATAGATTTCGCGCGTCATTTCCGATGACCGGTCAGTCGGCAGGGCAATCGCAGCGAGGATGGTTCCCACGCGGTTTTTATTCAATACATTGAAATTACAGGACGCAGCGGCTTTATGACCGGCATATAGGACCATGTGATACAGGGGGTCAAGAAATCGAAACAGATCGTCTGGCAGTCTCGGAACATCCGTCCGATCAAGGGGGATCGTGTCTACAAGACAGGCCGTATCCGAGTATGCCCGGTCGGGTTGCGGTGCGCCTTCGGAGACCATGGAATCCCGTTTGGCCGTCCAGCGAGAATCCGGGACCTGACGGGCAAACACCTTTTTTTGTACGATATTATGCCAGTAGGTGTCCAGATCCGCAGCACCGGGAAAAATGCCGGCCATGGATACAACGGCAATGGGTTGTTTTTTATTCATCTTCCTGTTCAAAAATCCATTTTTGAAAAGTTGACCCAAAAATGACGCAACGGAGGACTGAACTTATAGCGAACTGTCCCGATAATGGCAAGAGGCAAACCGTTACGGTTTGTATGAACCCGGTTGACAGCATTTTATAGAACCCATATGGTTTTGATGAATTCGTAAAAACTGTTTTTATAACCACACAGAGAGCACAGAAAAATACTTTCTTTTTGAATTGTTTGCCTCTGTGCTCTCTGTGGTAAATTGGGTTTTTTTACAATGCCATCATGGTTTTGGAACAAAACATGAAAATTTTTTACTCGAAAACAACGGATTTTGGACAAATCAAGAGCAGACATGAATCTTTATCACGTTGAGCATGCCGAAGCCTTCGAGATTGCAGCGGATTATCGGAAGGCTGCCGGAAATCCTGCTGCCGACCCCGTTTTGCACGAGGCTGCTGAATACTTGCAGTTCCGGGAAACGGTCGCCCTCTTTTTACACCGTAATTTCAGTGACACCTGTACGCGCAACTGTTTTAAAAGCCGTTTGAGCGCCTGCTGCTCCAGAGAGGGTATCATCGCATTTTTTGCCGATGTGGTCATGAACACCCTGCTTTCACAACCGGAGGAGATCGAATGCATCCGGACGGCTCTGTCCCGTAAAAATAACGGATACAAATGTGTTTATCTGGGAAAAGAAGGGTGTATGTGGAGAATGAAGCCGATTGTCTGTGAAATGTTCTTGTGTGACCGGACCATGCAAACCGTTTTTGCAGATAATGCCCGTTTGAAAAACCAATGGGAAGAACTGAAGCATCAGGCCCGACGTTTTCGGTGGCCGGACAGACCCGTTCTGTTTGACTGGATCGAAACCCATTTCCTTGCGCTTGGGTATGACGCCACCCTTATGTACTTCCATAAAAGCCCCGGACTGCTCATGGTGAAGAAAAAGGCCGGTTTGCTGACATAAAAATCCGACCAAATTCATTGACAAATCAACTATTTTAGGACAGATTATTAGTTTTGGACCTGTCCGTCTTGCCGCCGCGCAAGCTGAAGGATAAGAATTCACGGATTGACATCGACGAACCCAATTTACAGAGGCGTATGATGAGATTTTTTTTAATCCTTTTGTTGGCATTGCTGTTTCCGGTAAGCATTTTCCTGCCGGTCAACGCCCAAGGACCACCACCGGCAAAAGTTGTCGTTGCTGAGGTTTTTACCAAAGAAGTTGCACCTACTCGCCAGATGATCGGCGCCCTTGATTTTGACCGGCAGTCCGGATTGTCTCCGGAAGTGAGCGGATTGATCCAGGAAAATGCCATTTCAGAAGGAAAAATTGTCCGCAAGGGAGATATGCTGGTTCGTCTCAATACGGATTTTATTGAAAAAGACCTTCAGATCCTTGGCAAACAGGTAGAGCGGATCGAAGTCGAACTGAAAAACGCCCAAAAAAACGTCAACCGTTATGAAAACCTGTTCAAAGGCAACGCGACCAGCGAAAAATCGTATGAAGATCTTGTGGACGGTCTAAAAAAAATGGTTATAGAGAAAGAGATCCTTTTGAAAACCATCGAAAAACGACAACTTGAAAGAGTCAAAAGCAACGTAAAAGCTCCCTTTGATGGACTGATCCTGGAGCAGTTCAAGGAACTGGGGGAGTGGGTATCTCCCGGAACACCGTTATGCCGGATTGCCTCCATCGAGGATGTCGTCGTCCAGATG
>CAZKYZ010000139.1:0-8931 GCA_964557055.1 uncultured Desulfobacterales bacterium | reverse complement strand
ATGCGGGCGATGGCTTTTGACTATGTCGTCGTGCCCCTGATGGGTGTCCCCATGAATACCATTGCCGCCATGACGTTCGCCATCGGTTCTGCACTGGCCGCTGCCGCCGGCATCCTCTTCGGGCTGGCCTATCCCGTGCTCGATCCGTATATGGGGATCAGTTTCGGCTGGAAGGCATTTGTTGCTGCTATTCTGGGCGGGCGGGGATCCATCATGGGCGCCTGCATCGCCGGATTCATGCTGGGATTTATCGAAATCATGACGGTTCCGGCAATTCAGATTGTGAACCGGCTGTTTGAGCTGAACATCGGGTCGAATTTCCGTGATCTGATCGCCTATTCCATCGTCTTGATTATTCTCATATTCAGGCCCCACGGCCTGTTCGGAGAGGCTTACAGCTCAAAGCTCCGGTTGTAGCCTGATTGCGCTTTTTTGAAGAACAAGGAAACGGAAAATGGACCCAAAATCATCCGCAAATAAAAACGGCGGTTTGAACAATACCATGCGCCGACTATTTGCACCGGTACCCCTGCTGGGGTACCTGCTTGCTTTTTTTGCCTGTGTTCTCCTGGAACAGGAAGCCGGTGAATCGTTGGCGGAGCTTCTCGGGCTCCCCAAAATCCCGGTACTGTTCGGCTTTCTTACCCTGTTTAAAGTGATCGCCGAAATGGCGGACGTGTTGCTGAAGGATGCCGCTTTCCACCCGGAAACGCTGGTATACATCCCCAGTACGCTGGTTTATATGACGGTCGTTTATCTGATACCAATGGTCCTGGTGGTAAAATTTATCGCCCGTCCGGCAAATGCCGCGGCACGCTGGCTTCAGCAGTTGCCATTGGCACTTTCCCCTGTGGTCCAGTTGGCGCTTATGTACGCCGTTTTACATTTATGGGCCGGAATGAGTGATTATCGGCTGATTACGCTGAAACTGATGCTGATTGCCGTGCTGTTCACCCTCAGTCTTAATATTATCAACGGCTATATGGGGGAATTTTCCTGCTCCCACCCGGGGTTCATGGCCATCGGTGCTTATATGGCTTCACTGTTTACGGTGGGCTTGTTTACCAACGACAAGGTCCTGGGGGAGGCTGTTTTTAATTTTCCATACGCTTACCTGACATTCCCGGCGGCACTTATTTTCGGGGGCCTCTGTGCTGCGGCCGGAGCCCTGATTGTTGCCATCCCGTCGTTCAAGACGCGGGGGGATTATCTGGCCATTATCAGCCTGGCTTTCCTGTTTATCGTTAAAAGTTTTTATGAAAACCTGCAGGTTATGGGCGGTTCCCGCGGGATTGCCGGGCAGCCGGATTGGGCCACCCTGCCGGTTATTTTCATTACCGTTGTTATCGGCGTGTGGACGATCAACAACTTCGTTACCGCCACCATGGGAAAAGCGCTGAATGCCGTACGCGATGACGAGATAGCGGCTGAAGCGGTGACGGTCGACACCCGCAAGACCAAAATGGCCGCTTTTTTATTCGGCGCTTTCTGGGCTGGTGTGGCCGGGGGGCTCCTGGCGCATGTGCTGCGTTACATCAACCCGGCCATGTTCGGGGTTCAAAAACTGGCGGAAGTGCTGGCTATGGTCTATTTCGGCGGACTTAACTCCGTATACGGTTCGATTGTCGGGGCGGTCTCCATCAGCCTTCTGGGGGAAGCCCTGCGGCCGCTGGCAATCCTGAAGTGGATCGTTATTCCACTGATGCTCATACTGGTGATGATCTACCGGCCAACTGGGTTGATCGCGTTCAAGGAGTTTGACATCCACACTGTTTTCGGCCCCAAGGAGGTGGATTGATATGGCACTTCTTGAAGTACGGAACATGAGCCACAATTTCGGAGGTTTGCAGGCCGTTTCGCAGTATAGCCTCCAGCTCGATCCCGGCCAGATTACAGGGCTGATCGGTCCCAACGGTGCCGGCAAAACAACCATTTTCAACCTGATCACCGGAATTTACAAGCCGACTGAAGGTGAGGTCACTTTCGAAGGCAGCAGTATCGTCGGGAAAAAGCCAAACGAGATCGCCTCTCTCGGGTTGGCGCGGACCTTCCAGGAGATGCGCCTGTGGCGCCACATGACCGTTATCGAGCATATTAAAATGGCGCGGTATTCCAAATTGACCTACGGTCTTGTCGGCGCCATTCTGGATACGCCGCGGCGCAGCCGCGAGGAAGCCGAAAGCACCGAAATGGCGATGGAATACTTGAACATGTTCGGTGTGGATCAGTTTGCGGATCAGTTGGTGTTCAACCTTCCCTACGGCGCCCAGCGGCGAGTGGAGATGGCCCGGGCCCTGGCGACCGAACCCAAGGTGCTCTTGCTTGATGAGCCGACCGTGGGGATGACCCCGGATGAAATGATGGATATGATCGATGTGGTCCGCAAAGCCCATGAGCGCTTTCATCTGGCCATCTTTCTGATCGAGCATCGCTTGCGGGTCGTCCATGAATTATGCCAGCATGTCCAGGTGCTGGTTTTCGGCCAGGTCCTGATTGAAGGTAAACCGGATGATGTTCAGAAGGACCCGAAGGTCATCACGGCATATATCGGCGAACAGGAGGTAGAATTCTGATGCTGCTGAAAGTTGAAAACCTGCAGGTTTCTTATGGGAAAATAAAAGCTTTACACGGCATTGATTTCCAGATCGATGAAGGTGAGATTGTGACCATCATCGGTGCCAACGGAGCCGGTAAAAGTACAACCCTGAGAGCCATTTCGAGAATGGTGCCGGTTGAAGCCGGATCCCGGATGACCTGTCTGGGAAAGGATTTGAATGCCTACCCGGCCGACAAGGTGGTCAGTCAGCTGGGGATCTCCCACGTTCCGGAAGGAAGGCGGCTGTTCGGGAACCTGACGGTGCTGGAAAACCTGAAACTGGCCACATTTGCCCGCAAGGACAGGGAACAGATCGAACGGGATATGGACCGGGTTTTTTCCATATTTACGCGGCTGAAGGAACGGCAAGCCCAAAAGGCGGGAACGCTCAGCGGCGGTGAGCAGCAGATGCTTGCCATTGGCCGCGCGTTTATGAGCGGGCGAAAACTAATGCTGCTGGATGAACCTTCCATGGGGCTTTCCCCGCTGCTGATGACGGCCGTCTTTAAGGCCCTCAAGGACATTAATCGACAGGAGGGAACCGCTATCCTGCTGGTGGAACAGAACGCGCGGCTGGCCTTGAAGTTTTCCCAGAGGGGTTACGTGCTGGAAAACGGGAACCTGGCCCTGGGCGGAAAATCAAATGAGCTGCTCGAAAATCCCGAGGTTCAAAAAGCGTACCTGGGTGGTTAACCCGGATCGTTTTCGGAAATTCTCCAGATCAAATCCTGTTTTACACATATCCAATCTGATAAATCAGACCTTCGATCCAAATACCTGTTTGCGATGGGCACCGCCATCACCGGTTTTTGCATTCTCCAAAAACCGGGGGCTATGGAGAAATCACTGAATTCATAAAGAATGATTGCATTTTACTTTCGTAAATGCTACACAAAAAAATATTGTGCGGTCAGACTTGGGCCATCCATTCCCGAACGGACAACAGCCGCCAATAGCCATGAACCCCTTTCAATAATCATTGCTGCGGAGATGGACATGAAAAGCGAATCAAAAACTGAACGTTTGGTGTTCCGTACCAATGTTGAAAACAAAGCGGTTTTGAGATGTCCAAAGTGTGGAGCGGAAAGAATTATTGTCCCGTCAAAGATTCCCAAGATCGAAAAAGGACTAAAGGTTCGCTGTAAATGCGGAGAGGTATTCAAATGCCGGATCGAATTTCGGAAGCAGTTTCGCAGAGAAGTTCGGCTGAAAGGTGAATTTACCATGGCAACCGGAGGGAAGAAGGGTGAAATGATTGTCGTGGACATCTCGCACCACGGACTGGCGTTCGAAAACATGACGCCCCATACCCTGGAGGCGGGAGAAGTCTTAAATGTTACCTTCAATCTGAATGACGTTCGGAAGTCCAGGATCAGCAAAAGGGCCGAAGTTCGTTCGGTTAAGGGGAATCTTGTGGGCGTCCTCTTCGAGGAAACCCAGTGGTTTGACAAGGAGCTCGGTTTTTACCTGCGCTCTTAAATCGGACAGGAAAACAGAAGATGACATCTGTCGGAATCATTGGTGCGACAGGTTATGCAGGGGCGGAACTGGTCCGAATACTGACCGGGCATCCCCACGTAAACCTGACGGTGCTGACATCCAGGCAATATGCGGGGACTCCGTTCAGTGATATCTATCCATGTATGCTGAATGTCTGCACCCTGACCTGCAAAGAATTTTCCATGGAGGAAACTGCCGCAAAAGCCGACGTCTTTTTTATGGCGCTGCCACATCAGCTTCCCATGCATTTAGCCCCTGGATTACTTGCCAGGGGAAAAAAAGTCATCGATCTTTCGGCGGATTTCCGGTTCTCCGATCCGGCACGCTATGAGTCCTGTTACCAGGAACATACGGCCAAAGAACTGCTGCAGCAGTCGGTGTACGGACTTACTGAAATCTATCGGGAAGAAATCCGCGGAGCCGATATTGTGGGGAATCCGGGCTGCTATCCGACGAGCATTCTACTGCCCCTTATTCCCCTTTTGAATGATGGCCTCATTCACCGGGACACGCTGATCGCCGACGCCAAATCGGGTGTCAGCGGTGCCGGGAGGACGCCTGCTCTGGCGACCCACCATTGTGAAGTGAATGAATCTTTCAAAGCCTATAAAGTAGACGGGCATCGGCATAACCCGGAAATCGATGAAGTCCTCACGCTTCAGACCGGGAGAGACGTCCATGTCGTATTTGTACCGCATCTTGTACCCATGACCCGGGGTATGCTGAGCACCATCTATGCGGTTCCGGAAAAAGGCA
Source organism: uncultured Desulfobacterales bacterium (assembly GCA_964557055.1). GTDB lineage: Bacteria > Desulfobacterota > Desulfobacteria > Desulfobacterales > CAZKYZ01 > CAZKYZ01. The sequence continues at coordinate 4,079 of CAZKYZ010000139.1, read as the reverse complement.
TATCGGCGGAGGATGTGCGTCAGTGCCTGCAGCAAAGATACCGGGACAGCCCCTTTGTACGAATCCTGCCCAACGGCCGTACCCCGGACACCCGCCACGTCAACCGGACAAACTTTTGCGACATCGGATTTCATCTGGATCAGAAGTACAACCGGCTGGTGCTTTTATCCGCCATCGACAACCTGGTTAAAGGGGCTGCGGGGCAGGCGGTACAGAATATGAATATGATGATCGGCTGTGCTGAGACTGCCGGTCTTGATGTGGTCTCCTTTCCCCTTTAAAACCAACCCAAGCGTTGGAGATGAGCATGAAAATAGATCAGATTTCCGTCTTTATCGAAAACCGGGCCGGCCGCCTGGCCGCCATTACCACGGCATTGGGAGACGAAGGCATCAACATCCGGGCGATGTCCCTGGAGGACAATTCCGATTTCGGGATCTTTCGACTGATTGTTGACGACACCGCCAAAGCCAGGGCCCTTCTCAAAGAGAGAGGTTTTGCCGTCCGGCTTTCAGACGTGATTGCCGTAGAGATACCCGACCGGCCGGGAGAGCTTGGAAAACTGCTGCGGGTCGTTGAAGCGGCCGGATTGAACGTCGACTACATGTATGCATTTGTCCAGAAGAATATGGACCTTGCCGTAATGATCCTGCGTTTTGACAATCTCGAGCGGGGAATCGGTGTACTGCGGCTGAACCACTACAGTCTGCTTACCAGCGAGCAGGTGGCCGGTCTATAAATAGTGTCCGTCCACAAACGGCACCTTTTGGCCCGGAGCTGCGTTTTCGCTCTTTTGCAGTAATGGCGTAGCCAGTCAAGGTGTATTCAACATAGCCCGCTATGCACCACAACAGGCACTTGCTTCGCGGCGCCTCCGGTTTACAATCGCTCAGGCTGTCTCTGAAACCAAAATCTATTATTTATGAATGGGCACTGACTGTTTTGCATCCATTGCGCCGACAGCTCCTGCGGCCGCAGCCTATTCCATCAACCCCGGCAGGAACAGGGCGATCTGTGGAAAGGGGATCATCAGCAGGGTCCCGATAATAAGGGCCAGCAGGAGCGGCAATACACCCTTGAAAATCGTTTCCAGGGGAACGTCTCTGGCCACTCCGCTTACCACGTAGACGTTGACGCCCACCGGCGGTGTGATTACACCGATCTGAGTAACCAGCACGATGATGACTCCGAACCACGTGGGATCGTATCCAAGCGATTGCACCACCGGAAAAAAGATCGGCACCGTCAGCATGATCAGGGCCAGTGCATCTATGAAACAGCCGCCGACGAGATAAACCAGGATCACCAGCCCCATAACCGCAAAACCCGGAAGATTGAATCCTGTAACCCAGTTGGCGATATCGAAAGGGATGCGGGTGATGGCCAGAAAATGACCGAAAACAGTCGCGCCGGCAACGATGACAAGAATCATGCAGGAAATCCGGGTTGTTTCGAAAAGTGCTTTTTTAAAGCCGTCCAGGGACAGGTTGCCCCGCGACAGGGCTACCAGAATGGTGCCGAAAGCTCCCACAGCCCCGGCTTCCGTGGGGGTGAACAGCCCGAAAAACAGGCCCCCCATAACGACGGCAAACAGGATAATGGTCTCCACAAGGCCGGACAGGGAACTGATTTTTTCCGCAAAGCTGGCTCTGGGAGCCCTGGGGGCTATGGACGGATTGACGGTGGCCCAGATGATGATGGTTGCGACAAACAGGAATGTCAGCAGGATGCCGGGAAGTATTCCGGCCATAAAAAGCTTACCGATGGACTGCTCGGTCATGATACCGTAAATAATAAAGATGACACTAGGGGGCACCAGAATACCAAGGCTGCCGCCGGCCGCCACAACACCGGTTGCCAGGGTGTCCTTGTAATGGTAGCGTCGCATTTCCGGAAGGGTCACAGCCGCCATTGTGGCAGCTGTAGCGTTTGTGGACCCGCAAATGGCTGAAAAACCGGCGCAGGCGCCGATGGTCGCGATGGCCAATCCGCCGGGCCAGTGCCCGATAAACTTATAGGCCACATAAAACAGTCGCCGGCTGATGCCTGCATGAAAAGCAATCTGGCCCATCAGGATGAACAGCGGGATTACTGTTAGGTTGTAAGAACCGAATACGGAGAAAACATCTTTGGCCACCAGGTTCATGGCGGCATCGAACGAAACCAGGTATCCGAAACCGAGGAATCCCACCAGCATCATGAGAAACCCGACCGGTAATTTTGTAAAAATGAATACGAAAAGAGATATAATCCCAATTATTCCAACAGTGGTGAATGACATAATCTATTCGCCGCTCCTTCCTGTTATCTCTGCTGCTGTAACCAGGAATCTCATCAGGAGCACCAGGCAAAGCATGCCGCAGCCGATAGAGACACCGTAAACGAAGGGGTAAATCGGCACCTGCAGGGTAAGGGAGACCTCCTTGAGGGTTTGCAAGCTTCCGGCATAAAGAGCACTCTGCCAACAGATCATGGCAAATAGGGCCGTACTGATCAGGGCATTTATGCATTCAATAGTCCTCTGGGTTTGGGGAGACAGCTTTTGAACCAGAAAGTCGACGGCAATATGGCCCTTTTCCAGTGAGGTCTGGGCCAGGGAGAAGGAAACAAAAACAGCCCCAAGAAGCCCCACCATTTCATACGTCCCCGGAATGGGGCGGCGCATGTATCGCAGGACAACGTCGGCACAGGTCAGCATCATCATCAGTCCCACGGCTCCGGCTGCCAGCCAGTTGCAGAAACGGCTAAACTGTTCAATAATGGTTTCAGATTGTTTAAACAATGGGCTTCCTTTTGGTAAAAACACGGATCCGGATGCTGGCAGGAACAGGCGGGTTCCATCCTGCCGGCAGCCGGATTCCGGTTACTGGTTTTGTTTATTGCGATGGTTCAGATTGCGGCGCCAAAGGCGTTGCCATCTGTCGTTATTTACTGCTCTGGATCGCTTCCGTCAGCAGTTCGACATTCTCTTTTGCCGGAATACCGTTGGCACCGGCTGTTTGGATATAATCGTCGATTACCGGTTTGGCGGCATCTACCCAGCGTTTGGATTCTTCCGCTGAAAGTTCAATAATCTGGTTGCCTTTGCTCAGGGTGTATTCTCGGCCCGCTGCGTCGACCGCATTCCAGGCTTCGCCGTGAACATCGATCCATTCGCTGCTGATGTCATCGAACACTTTCTGGATTTCCGGGGAAAGTGCATTCCATTTTTTCAGATTCATCACGACGAAAAATGCGGTTGTGTAACCGACGTCGCGACAATCGGTGGTTGACTTGATTACTTCGGCCTGCTTCCATCCTTTGAGGACTTCGATGGGGCCAAAGGTGCCTTCCACAACCCCTTTTTGGAGGGCTTCATAAGCTTCCCCCTGGCCCATGGCCACCGGTACACCGCCGAGGGCTTCCACGACTTTGGCACTGAATCCGGTGCAGCGGATTTTCATTTTGCTCATGTCTTCCAGAAATTTTACTGGTGTTTTGGTGTGCAGCAGGCCGGGGCCGTGGGCGTGCAGATAAAGGACCTTCACGTCGGCCAACTCTGCGGGCATCAGGGCCTGGTAGTATTTGTTGACAGCCCGGGTAGCGACGATGCCGTCCGGGTATCCCATGGGCAGATCGGCGGCTTCCATCACCGGAAAGCGGCCCCGGGAATAGGCAAAGACAGACATGCCGATATCTGAAATTCCGTTGACAACTCCGTCATAACACTGGTTGCCCTTGGTGAGGGTGCCTCCCGGGAAAACGGTGATTTTGACGGCGCCATCGGTCCGTTTTTCGATTTCTTTGGCCCATGCCACCCCTGCTTCCGTCTGGCCATGGGTGGGAGGAAGAAAAATACTGTAGGTAAGTTCGGTCGGTCCGGCAGCGGCAGGAGCGGTTATCAACATCGGTGCTATAGCAAAAAGACAGGTTATTAGCAGCAAAAACAAATTCGATTTTTTCATAACTTTCTCCTCCTGTTGGATAATAGAATAACGGCTGATTGACTGCTTGGCAATGCTACGGATACCGATTTAATATGATGTATCGGTTTTCGGGTCGGGGAGACAGCTTGCTGTTCCATCATTGTGACAGGCAGC
>CAZKYZ010000138.1:0-8993 GCA_964557055.1 uncultured Desulfobacterales bacterium | reverse complement strand
TTCCACCTCCCTGCCGATGGCCACCAGCCGGCTGCGCACCACCAGGGCCACGAAAGCGATCTGAAAGGTGATGTGGCCGATGATCATGTTTAAAAGGCCGGGTTCGAAAACAGACGATGCCAGTCGCAGCAAACCGAAAGCCACCACCAGGGAAGCAGCCAGAATAATATCCGGAATGACCACGGGAATGTGCAGGATGGTATCCAGGAAATTGCTGGTCCGTGAACGCCAGGGGAAGCGATCCATTGCAATGGCCAGAATCGTACCGAGAATGGTGGCGATGATGGTGGAAATAACCGCCAGCAGCAGGGTGTTCCAGGCGGCTTCGAGAATCCAGTCGTTTTCGAACAGCTTGAGATACCATTTCAAGGTGAACCCTTTCCACACGAGCCCCCGCCGGGCGGAATTCACGGAGAATACGGCCACCCCCGCCAGCGGCAGGTAAAGAAAAGCCATGGTCAAATAGGAAATCGCAATTATCACAGGATGGTTGCGCCTCATATATATTCGATCTCCTTGCCTTTACGACGGTAAATCTGAAGCCCGATCATGGTGAGCACCATCAATCCCATGCTTATCGCCGCGCCGAACGGCCAGTCCCGGCTGGTGCCGAACTGCTGTTGGATGAGATTGCCCACCAGCATGTATTTGGCGCCGCCAAGCAGATCGGGGACAACAAACATGCCCATGGCGGGGACGAAGGTCAAAATGATTCCCACCGACAGTCCCGGCATGGTTTGCGGTAATATTGCCTGAGTGAAGGCCCGGATTCGTGACGCATAAAGGTCCTGGGCCGCCTCCACCAGGGACCAGTCCAACCGCTCGACACTGGCATACAACGGCAGGGTGACAAAGGGCAAAAACATGGAAACCATTCCCAAGTATACCGCAAATGCATTCGGATACAAAGGAGCCCCGTCTGGTATAAAACCCAAAAATGCCGCCAGCTGCGCAAAGGGCAGTTCCGGTGACAAAATCAAAAACCAGGCATAGGCTCGGATGACCATGTTGGTCCAGAAGGGAATAATGACCAGGGTCAGCCACATATAGCGGGTGCGCTCGGGACGAGCGGCAATAAAAAAACAGAGCGGATAAGAAAGAATGACGGATACCAGTGTGGTAAAAAAAGCAACCACCACCGATCGCCAGAGGATCATCAGGTAATCCGCCGTCCAGCCGAAAAGGGTGAAACCGGCCAGGCGTTTATAATTTTCCAGGGTAAAGACCCACTCCAGCTGACCATACGTTCCCCGGGTGACGACACTCACAACCACCAGCACCAGCCCGGGCAGCACAAGAAACAACAACAGCCAGAGCATACCGGGCATCAAAAGCAGCGCCCCGCGCTTGAGCAACTGCTGCCGGGTGGTCAATTCCCCGTACCAGGTAATCATGGAATCAGTCAGCTTCGTTTTCAAGAATCACCAGTTCCTTGGGAGAAAGTTCCAGCCACACTTCCCGCCCGGGGTCTATTCGCCGGTAGGAACTGGTCCGCACGCGCAAGGGACCCGGTTCCAGCCACAAATCGAAATTGGTGCCCCGGTAAACAATTTCCGTTACGCGCGCACGGATGCCGTTGCACGCGGGTTCTTTTTCGCCGATACCGACCCACTCCGGCCGGATTGCCACGGTCCCCTCCTGCCAAACAGGTTCTTTCTCCAGGGCCAGGAAACCGAAGGCCGTCTGAACACCGCCCGGCACTTTTGTGCAGGCGATCAGGTTTGCAGCCCCCAGGAATTTCGCAACGAAACTGTTCTTGGGATTGTCGTATACCTCTTCCGGTGTGCCGCATTGCACAATACGGCCCTGCTGCATTACGGCCAGCCGGTCGCTGCAGACCAGGGCTTCGGCTTGATCGTGGGTGACCAGAATAAAAGTCCTTCCCAGCTTGCGCTGCAGTCGCCTCAGATCTTCCTGCACCTGGGCCCGCAGGCGTGCATCCAAGGCACTCATGGGCTCGTCCAGCAGCAGCACGTCGGGTTCGTTCACCAGGGCCCGTGCCAAGGCCACCCGCTGCTTCTGGCCACCAGAGAGCTGATGGGGATGACGCTGGGCCATGCTGTTTAAATCCAGCATCTCCAGCCGGCGATTCACCCGCTTTTTGATTTCGGCATCGGGAAACTTTCGGGAGCGCAGCCCGAAAGCGATGTTTTCATAGATCGTCAGGTGGGGAAACAGGGCATAGCTCTGAAACACCGTGTTCACCTGGCGTTTGATGGCCGGCAGGTTGGTGATATTCTTGCCGCCGCTGAAAACCTGGCCCGAATCGGCCATTTCGAGGCCGGCGATAATCCGCAATAGCGTTGTTTTGCCGCATCCCGATGGGCCCAGCAGCGTAAAAAACTCTCCCGGGTTTACTTTCAGGGTGACGTCGTCAAGCGCTTTTACATCACCGAAATTTTTGCAGACATTTTTTGCGGTGAGCCCCTGGTCGGTTGTCAAATCCTGGTTCTGGTTCATATCATTGAAGATCCGGAAGGTATATACAGCTAAGCGTTAATAAAAAGGTGTCTGTGCCGGGCGCAGGGTCCGTATATTACCTGGTGAATAACTCAACCCGGGTGGCATCTACAATCGTTCCGGATAACAGCAAATACGCGGTTTACCCGCCGAAAATGGGATGAAACACTTTAACCAGCGCCCGATCCGGCAAAAGGGCTGTTTTTCTGGCCACACAACCGTTGATCGAAACGATACCGACCGACTGTGCAGGGATGCCCAAATGGTCGATTAAATCGGCAACTGTCGATCTCTCCCCCATCCGGATGTCACAGCCCGTTTCGGGGTTGTATCCCGGGACCCATCGGTCCAGTGTCCCGAATAATTTGACGGTAAGCTGTACACACATTGCCTTCAAAAGTCAAAGGTCTTTTCCATGTCTTCGTCACTTATTATCACCACCTTATTGTGCGGTGGCAGCGGCTCGTCGTAGAACATGCGGGGCAGATGATCATCCGCCGGTGTAAACCCGGCGCGCCGGTTAAAATCACGCTCGGCTCTGAGAACACGCAGCCCCAGTTCCCGCCACGCTTCTTCAGTGAATGGTTTACCGGATTTTGCTGCCAGCATGCGGTAGACGGTAGCAATTCCATCCGGGCCGGCCAGGCCGGACTGGGCAAAATCGCAGATGCCCACCGAATCCACGGCCGCCATATGGATTTGCGTATTGCGGGAGGCTTCCACCTGACCATCGGCTGAAAACCGGTCCAGCGTCCCCCCAAAAGCCTCCAGATTCTGGTCCACCACCCACCCGGCGGTATGGTCGCCTCCCATGGGCGAGGTGGCATAGGTGACCGCCATGCCCTGGATGGCACGCGGATCATAAGCGGCCATGCTCTGACCCTTCATGACCGGTACACGGTCGTGGTTGAAATGCCTGCCAACGGCGACCGGACCATTACCGATAATTTTCCCGAATTCGCTTCCCGCAGCGACGGCCTCGACCATCTCAATGGCGGCCCCGGCATCACCAAACGGTTTGTAACCGGCATCCATGGCTACAGCCACGGCTACACCGGTACTGATGGTATCCAGACCGATGTCGTCACACAGAAAATCAAGTCTGGCAATGGCATCCAGATCGCTGTTGCCGATCATGCCGCCCATGGACCAGATGGTTTCGTACTCCAGCGAAGAGGTGACAAAGCGGCCGTCCTTATCAACATATTCGTTGGAACAGTCGATAATGCACTGGGCGCAACCTTTGTGGGCGTTTTTGCCACCGCGTTCGCGGATAATACGGGCCATGGTTTCACCGCTGATCTTGTCGGCGGACTCGAATTGTCCCTGACGCGCGTTGCGGGTGGGAAAGGCACCGGCTTCATTGATGGGTGCCACCAGGCAGGCTGATCCCAGGGCCGGCAGGATTTTCCCGCTGAATTCGTCGGTTTTGACGGCTTTGGCATATTCTTTCGCCGCCGCTTTAAATGATTCGGGGTCTGCCAGCGGATCGTCGGATTTGCCGCTGCGGCTGACAATAATCGCCTTCAATCCTTTGGCGCCCATGACCGCGCCCAATCCGCCCCGTCCGGCCGCCCGGCAGGGGCGGCCGTCCAGATCTGTGGTTTGAATGGAAGCGGCGGATAGCTGCATTTCCCCGGCCGGACCGATACAGGTAATACTGTTTTGTTCCCCGTGGGCGGTCTTGAGTTTTTCCACCAAAGCATAGGTTCTCATTCCCTTGCACTCCGGGGCATCCAGAAGCGTTACGTTGTCATCCGTATCGATGCTGATGATCCAGCATTCACCGGCCGCGGCCCGCCCCTCCACGATAAGGGCGGTTATACCGAGATGGGCCAGGGCAGCCGCTATGGTTCCGCCCACATTGCTTTCCTTGATGCCGCCGGTCAGAGGGCTTTTGGCACCAACGGACAGGCGGCTGGTATTGACCAGGGGCGTACCGCTGAAATAGCCCGGGGCAAAGATCAGGACGTTGTCAGCCCCCAATGGATCACAGGTGGCAGGCACATGGTCGTTGATGTACGTCGATGTCAACGCCCGGCCTCCGATCCCCGAATAAGCATCCGGCACGGGTTGGACCAGCACCGTTTTTGCCGACATATCGACTCGGACAAACTTCATCAGGCCTCCTTTTCCGATGGATTCGAACGGACTTCGTTTCCACCATAAATGGTCTTTTTGCCCCATCCGCTGCCAACCGGCGGCAAGGGCGTCAGGCGCATGATGTACCCTATCGTTCGGTTTTACGCAGAAGACGAGGCACGGTCGAAGCCGCTCGCCTCTTGTTCCTTACCGTTACTGTGACCATCACGGGAATAAACGCTTTTCTGCTGAAGGGTTTCATCAATCGCAACCCCCAGTTCGGCCAGATTCCGGAAGCAGTATTCCCGCGCATCCTCCTCCAGTTGTTCCGGAACGAAAACCCCCTTTTCGGTGAAGGCGTCATCCACCATCATTTTCACAAAAACCGAGGCACATTGACCGGTCAAATAGGCTTCATGGCTGAGGCCTGAGGTTTCAAAGGCTTCCACCAGCCCCGGACCAACCGCATAACTGTCAATCTGGATGGGATTGTCATCCTTGTAACCTTCCACCCGAACCAAAAACGCCCCCTCCTCCGCAACGACCCCGTCATTGATGATGGCTTTCAGTTCATCCGGGTACTTGGGTGCCGGCGGGCAGAGCTTGAGAATCAGATCCATGGGAACGATTTTCGTTCCACCAACATCCACCGGTTCGTCTGAAAGCAGGCCCATTCTGTAAAACAGTTCGGAGAGCTTTACACCGAAACCACCGTATTTGAACTCCACATTTTTAACGCCTTTGAGCACCTTGTCGGCCAGCAGCCCCATGGTAACCGGCTCGTCGTGTTCGTGGTCCACCATGCGCACTTTCCGATCGATGCCCCTCAACTTGATTCGGATGGGACGGCTGAACGGTTTGTCAAGGACATGTTTTCCATTTTCATAACGGAAAGTCTTGTAGGCCATATCCCAGAAAGCAACCTCCGGGGACCACCAGAAGGGCGTAAACCGCTTGGTCAGCACATTTTCGTATACATAAATACTGATGGTTTCACAACTGTCCATTTTTTCGGTGGCTTCTCTGGCCATAACGTTGGCCAGGCCGGGTGATGAACCGCCCCCGACAAAAGCGGTCAGACCTTTGGCCTTGAATCTTTCATGCCATTCGGAAAAGAGCAGTTTGTAACTTTCTACGAAACCGATATCTTCCATGGGGCCCGCCATGTCAAAATAGGAAGCGTTAACCGCCAGGGCCGCCTCCATAACAGCCAGGTTGAAATCCAGCGGCAGCCCGTTCACGATCAGATCGCAGCCCTTGGCCGCCTGGATGACGTTATTGACGTCACTGGCATCCAGCTGCAGGGCCTTGGCCTTCCCCAGGGTACTGCTAAGTGCCTCTGCGGCTTTGCGGTCATAGTCCGCACAGATGATTTCAGACACCCCCGGATGTTCGTTCATCCGCTTGGCAATGGTACTCCCCTGGGCGCCCACCCCGATCACAATAATGCGTTTCATTCTTTCTCCTTTTTTAACTGAATTAAATCGTCAACACAATCCGACATTCGGGTTCATGTCCCGCAAGACAGCTTGTCCGGCTAAAATACCTAAGAGTACCATCAGATCGTGTTGCGTACCGGTTCTTGTTGCGCTGCTGTTAAACAGGATCCAACATTGTCTCCATCGTAAAGATAAACAACCATAAAATGTTTTGCAATAAATATTTTGACTTTTTTATTGTTTTGCGATATATTATCTTAATTTTTTAACTGAATTCGTTTTTTTTAAGAAAAATATCATTCATCGGGAGGGCATCTGGCATGAAAGCAAACGAATCCGGGATTCAAAAACTCGACCTTGTCGACCGGAAAATGGTGTCACTGCTTCAAAAAGACGGCCGGATGCCCATCGTCACCATCGCCAGGGAACTCGGCATTTCCGAAACCACTGCCAGGAGCCGATTGAAACGACTGATCACGGAAGACATCATCAAGGTTGTCGCGGTCAGCAATCCGATCCGGCTTGGCTTTGAAATTATCGGGAACATTAAACTCAGCATTGATCTGAAGAAAAAAGATACCATTCTCCAATCTTTAAAAACGATTGATGCATTAAACTATGTTGCCCTGACAACCGGCGGCAACGACATCGATATCGAGTTTATCGCGGGCTCTCTGTCAGAGTTTAAAACGCTGATTTTCGAAAAGATCAGCCAGATTGACGGCGTCAATTCGGCAGAAACCTCCCTGATTGTGGAAATCATCAAAGATACGTGGGATTATGGAACGGCGTGGGAAGAATAGGAACACAGCATCTCCACTGAAAAGGCGCCGGCAGTTCGTCTGCCCATGGGGACGTTTACTGAATCATTTCAGGAAATGGCGTTATCTGGAAAACACAAGATCTTCGGACCATATCGACAACTCTTTTTTGGCCCGCCGGCAACTATGGCTGTTGCCATGTTTTACCAATTGAGCAGTTACGACCTTTCGTTTTCGCCTCATAAAGCGCTTTGTCAGCCAGCCATATAAACTTTTCTTCCGGCACCGCCTCGTCGGGGAACCCATTGCTGGCCCCGATCGTAATGGTCACGTGATCGGCTATCAATGATGCTTCGTGTTTGATTTTAAGCTGATTGACGCGTCCTCGAATCTGTTCTGCTAATTGGCGGGCCCCTTTGAGTGTTGTACCCGGCAAAAGAATGACAAACTCATCACCGCCGTATCTGGCGATATTATCCGAAGGCCTCTGGAGGATGGATTTGATGGCGTTTGCGATATCCCGAAGACATTGATCGCCTTCGAGGTGACCGTATTTGTCGTTATAGTTTTTGAAGTAATCCACATCACAGAGCATCAGAGATAATTGGTCTTTTTCACGCCTCATCCGACCCCATTCCTGATGGAGCAATTCATCGAAATGACGTCGATTGGAAACATTTGTCAAACCATCCACCATCGCCTGCATTTGAAGCTTATTGTTGGCTTGGACAAGAGCCTTCCGCGCATTTTCACGAACGGTAATATCTTCCATAACGACCACTTTTATATTTTTACCTGCATCGGTCGGTACGATGCATAAATCCAGGATCCGTTCGTTTACTGGTATCGTTATATTCCTGTGGAAGATATCGTCTTTTGAATCGATCTCTTCAATCAGCGAAAAAACCGGTTCACCCGCGGTACCGGGGAAAATTCCAGATAAGTGTTTTCCCAGTATCATCTCCATTTTCATTGAAAAAAAGATCAATGCTGACGGATTGGCGTATAAGATGCGGTTGTTTTGATTAATTGTAATGATGCCGCTGAATATGCTGTCCAGCATGATTCGAAGGTTGCGGTTTATCGCCAATAACTCGCTGGTTATACTGCGGGGCGCGAGATCCTCTACCCCCAAAAAACGATTTTTAAGATTCGGGTCCGATAGCAATTGGGGGGCATCCAAAATTCTTTTAATCATTACCGTCATATCGGCAAATCCGACTTTTGCGATACAGATATCGGCCCCGATCTTGATGATGTCGGCAGTTTCCTCGGCAGCTGTTGCCGAAATAATCACAATGGGCGTATTTTTAAACCGGGGTCTGCGGCGTAAAACGTGACAAAGCGTCTGGCCATCGATGTTGGGCATTACCAAATCAATAACCATCAGGTCAGGCGAGTAGGTCTCAAGTATATCAAGAGCGGAAACACCATCATTTGCTGTTTTCACCTGTAAACCGGCCTTATCGAAAGTCTTGGACAGGTATTTCCGGAAAATCGCATCGTTGTCCACAACCAGAACACTCTTTAGATGAATTACGTCTCTGGATTTATCATGCGCAGTTTTCATGCAATAGCTCCCATCCATAAATGAGGTTGGTTTTTTGATAGGGGTCCGGTCTCAACTTTCAACATCCTGATTTGGTGCTCTATCGCTTTGATTTTCTTTTTAAGTTTTCTATCCGTTTCGATCCGGATCTTGAATCTTTTACAAACCTGAGAAACAGCCGCATCACTGATTCCAAATCGGGTGCCGATTGTCCCAAGTTTTTCCCCGGTATACTTTCGGCAAAGATAAATTCTGGAATTTCGGGCATACGCAGAATCATCACCAAATGACGCCGCCACAACGTCCATAACTTTTTCCATGGAAATACGTGAAACGAGCTTTCCGATGGCCGGCAAATCTCTGTTTGGTTTTTGACCGCGAAGGTATCGGTCCTTGATAAATTCAATAAAGGCATCCGTACCCAGCAAGGCAGATCCGACAACGGCCTTTAACGGGCTTTTGTATTCACAATCTACCAGGGAAACGACAAATTTTCCGTATCTCTTTTGGGCTGTGATGGTTTTTCGGCCGAAAAACGATAGAATAAAATCCCGGTTCAGCCATTCCGGCGCTTTTTTTTCACCAATATAAAAATTATAGCTGGACCAGGCGTACGATTGTGGCGTTGCTACCATATTCTCTATTACCGGGTTGAGGTTTATGTTGCGGGAAAGATCTTTTGCATATTCGTCGTTTTCCACC
>CAZKYZ010000137.1:0-9067 GCA_964557055.1 uncultured Desulfobacterales bacterium | reverse complement strand
ACGGGAGCGGCAACCCGGATCTTTGTAACGGTCTGGGTTTTGATATCAATCTGTGCCAACAGTTCGCCGAACTTCATGGCCTTGTCGCTCGAGAACCCCTTCGGGTTTTGGATTGCCAGACCGTTGATCACAGCATTGCCTTCCGAAAGGGAGATATCAACGCGGTTAACCGTAACGGAGGTTTCAACGACCGCGGTTCCCGCTTTTTCGATGATTTTTTTAACGATTGCATTGATGTTATCCAGAAACAAAAAGACACCAACAGCTACTAGGCATACAACCACAGCGGCGGCAATCACAATTTTTTTCATACTACCTCGTTTTCAAAGAGCTTTTTTTATTCGTTTCCATTCCCAAATTTACATAATTCCTGCCGCTTTGGCTTTTACAGTTACTCATAGGCGGAGAAAAAAACGGCATAGGATTCCGGCCCGGCATTAATGGTAATGGCTGGCCCGAATTGTGCGACGTAGATATCGCGGCAGTCAAATGTTGCCTGAAATACATCCTTGAGATTCTGCACAAGATTTTTGTTGCCGGCATAAATGATAGACAGGTTTATGGGCCTTCCGGCAACGTCCTTTTTTATCCTGTCCATCATCGACAGAATCATATTTTTCTGTTCCCCAAAGAGTTTGGTCTTAATTTCCATCTTGCCGTCTTCCGTAAACTCAAGAACCGGTTTCACCCCCATTGCCGAACCGATCAGGGCTTTCACTCCGGTTATCTTTTTATTCTTTTTCAGATATTTCAGGGTCGGTAAAGCCATATAGGAGTTCATCTTTGCGTGTGTTTTTTTGATAATGGAAATAACATGTTGAAAAGGCGCCCCCTGCTGCACTGCCGCGGCGGCAGCGAGTACCATCATCCCCATCCCCATACTGCACTGGCAGGAATCGATAACCTCCACCCTGCAGGCGCCATCACCATTAAATTCCGCATTCACTTTTACGGCAACACTGTAGTTTTTGGAAAGATGGCTGCTGCAATGAATAATGATGATTTCACCGTATTTTCTTGTCATCTTCATAAATTCAAGTGCATAATCTTCATATCGTATCGCTTCCGTTGACATTCCCTGATAGCTGTCGAATTCGTCGTAAAACCTTGCCCGGGAAATATCCACGCCATCTTTATAGGTCTTGCCATTGAGTATGACATTTACGGGAATGACTTTAATACCGTATTTCTCAATTAAATCTTCCGGGATGTCCGCCGTGCTGTCTGTCACAACCAACCTTTTCATATTTTCACCCTCCAAATATTACCGGCAAAGCCTGAAAAAGATTTATAAATTAAAGTGATTATTTTTGAATAGATACGCTATATTGACACAAAAAACAACGCCAATTGCACCATAAATGATGCTACTGTCCCAAAATCAGGCGTTGCGGATCGCACTTTTCTCTTAAGACAGCAAGCTCTTGGGCGGATGGTGGCGGAACCTCCGTGGCCCGTGAGGTGTCGACGGGAAAGCCCATGTTGGCGATAACCTCCGCCTTGGTAATTCCCCGAAAACATCCATTCAAAACCATCTTCTTGGTTTCCGGGTCGAACCCCATAATGGCCATGTTGGTGATCACGCAGGAAGGGCCCCCTTCCGGTAAACCGGCGGTTTTACGCCCTTCAGGTCCATCGAGCCACCCCGGGCTGGTCAGATAATCGAGTTTGGGCACGAATTTTCGCTTGGTGTGCTGCATGAAAATGATCGTCCGACTGACGAATGAAGCCACGTCACAGGCGCCGCCGCTACCGGGAAAACGCACCACCGGTTTGAAATAATCGCCAATAACGGTGGAATTCAGGTTACCGTAAATATCGATCTGGGCGGCTCCCATAATACCCACCACCTGCCGGCCGGTAAACCGGTTCTGCATGGTGGCAAAGGCATCCGCCAGACCACCGTTAACAGACGTGGCCAGCATAACCCGGGAATCACCCACGGCCAGAGGCACTTCTTCCAGCCGGGAATCGATAGCGCCGGTTTCAAAAAATATGACGCTGCTAGGAGCACTGATATGCTTGGCCGCCATGGCGGCCAGCATGGAGATGCCCGTACCACAGAACACGATATCACCATCACGAATTTCCCGGGCGGCGGCGACAGCCATCATCTCTCTGCTGGTATACTCGGTTTCAATGGGCATGAGATCCTTTTTTTCCACCTTTCCTTTTTTGGGGAGGCGGGTTATCCGATTGTCGGTTTGTCGATCCGTGTTCGTTCAGAATGGGCAGATTTTGATTCAGGCCGAGGCCGCAGCGACTTGGAAACCGGAGGCGGTGCAGGGCACCGTTGAGGATTTCCCAGAAGCGAGAACAAAGGCCCGGGCCAAAAGATGCCCATTCTGGATGAACATTTCAGCGGCGATCGAGCCCCACAGCATACCCGGTACGGGGATCGGCCTTTATTTTTTCCAGCTGGCGGGGATTGATTCGCGCCATCATTCCTTCATGATCCAGCGATGCCAGGATTTCCTTGTCCAGATAGGCCTGATAACGGCCGTCATCTTCAGCCGCATGTCGGTATTGATGCAGGCGGGTCGGATCGTAGTCATAGTGCTGGTAACAGGCAGTGGGATAGGCCCCCATGGGGGTGTGCACCACGGCATCCACACAGATAAAGGGGATCTGGTTCCGTTCCGACTCCTGGCGCAGGCGGTCGTCTTCAACCAACACTTCACAGGTGACGATGAGGTGTCTGGCGGCCTTGGCCTGTTCCACATCGGCAAAGGGCAAGCCGTTGATCCGGGCGGTTCCCTGATGGTCGGCGCTTTGCACGTGAATGATGGTGACATCCGGGTTGATGGCCGGTACAAGCACCACCCGTTCCGTCCGGCACCAGCCTTCAAAGGGGTTTTCCATGACAACCAGCTTGCGGTCCGGCAGGCGCGGGTCCGCCTCACGTACCTTTCCCGAAAAACCCCAGATGTTGACAATGTCCGAACCCAGAGAGGATCGGGACGGCAGAAACGGTACGCCCATAGCGCCTGCCATGAATCTCAGCGTCATCTGGTAATTGGTGTAATCTTCCACCAGGAGTTCACCGGCTTCGACCGCCTTGCGAAAACGGATGCCGGTGGATGCAAACCTTCCGCTGCCGGCATAGGCAATCTCGAGCTTGTCCACGCAGCCGGCCCCGATCAGTTCATCGAGCCCCTGACCGTTGGAATGGGCATATAGATGCAGGCGGCGCTTTTTCCGGCGGATGATTTCATAAACCGCCGCCATGGGATTGCGGTTAATGGTAAATCCGCCGATGGAGATATGGGCGCCGTCGGGAACGAATCGGCCGACGGCGTCCGACAGGGACATCCGCTTGTCGGTAGTTACATTCAAACGTTTGTTTTTCCTTAAACCGCCGCGCCCGGAAGCAGCCCCGTATCGAGCCATCCTCTCAAACGGTAGTAGTCGTCAACCAGCCGCCTCAGATCCGCAGCGGTAATCCGGCGGCCGTCCGGCAGGGCTTCACTCAGCAGTCTTTTGGGCAGCCAGTCATCTGCCGCACGCAGGCCTTCCCTCAGGTTGAACCGGCGGGCACTGTCGGTGACACGGGCCGCCAGCATTTGAAGTTCTTTTTTCTGCATGGTTTCACCGGTGGTCAGGGCAATCATTTTACCGATCTCCTCCCAGGGATACAGGTCCCGGTAGAAACGGCAGGTGATCAGCGTGTCGAAAAGCGTGCAACGATCTTCAAAGTCTATGAACATGGCGGCCTTGTCTTCAATCTGGTCCGGATCGATGAGGCCGCTCAACTCGGGTTTGTAAAAAGTGGTCCGCAAATGGCAGGCGCCCCGGTCGGCCACGGCGTAGGCCAGCCCCATGCCTTTGAGTGCCCGGGGATCGTATCCGGAAGGTTCAAGTCCCTTGACGTGAACCGCTATCTCTTCCAGCCCCAGCTCCTCGCTGGCGGAGCGGATACCCTCGGCCAGAAGCCCGCCTATATCCTGACGCAGCACTATCTTTTTGAGCAGGGCGGCGATCTGATCGGGCTGGTTGTAATCGATGTCCAGATCGATTTTACCCCTTCGCTTGGCTTCAATTGCAAAGGCCGCCAGGTTTCCCGAGCTCATGGTGTCCAGCCCCATACGGTCGCACAGATCATTCAGGTAGATGATCTCCTCAATCTGATCGACCATGCACAGCCCGCCGAAGGCGTAAATGGTTTCATACTCCGGCCCTTCCAGTGTCAATCCCTTATGACGACCCTGCTGGACCCGAACCAATTTGCCGCAGGCCAGAAAACAGGTTCGGCAGGCCTTGGGTTTGGACTGACAGCGCTCCCGGATACTCTGGGCATTGATGTTTTCATATTGCGGCACCGTTCCCCGGGACCAGTAGCGGCTGGGAAATCCACCTGCTTTGTTGAGAATATCCACCATCATGGGTGTACCCAGATTGCGGTAGGCCTGGGTTACGGGGTGGTCCTTATAAAGCGCTAATTTTTCTCCGGCATAATCTTTAAGACCTTCCGGATCAGCAAAGGGGCGCTTCCGGCTGCCGTGAAAAACGACGGCCTTTATTTTTTTGGAACCCAGCACAGCCCCCATGCCCGTGCGGCCGCAAACCCGCCATCCGTCATTTTTGACGATGGCAAAACGGACACAGTTCTCACCGGCCGGGCCGATCACGAGAATACCCGGCGACTTTGCAGCCACCTTCTTGCGTAAGGCCGCTTCGGTCTCGAAAGTATCCAGCCCCCACAGGTCGTCGGCCTCATGAAAAAAAACGCCCTGGTCCGTGATCTCCAGCCACAGCGGGCGGTCCGAAGCTCCCGTTATAATAAAGGCATCGAAACCGGACCGGCTCATGGCGATTGCCGCACTGCCGCCGGCATAGGATTCGCTGTAAAAACCGGTCAGCGGGGATTTGGCATACATGCCGTGCCGGCATGATCCGTAAATGGGGCTGTCCGTGGCTGGTCCCAGGGCCAATACCAGGTGACTGTCGGGAGCAAAAGGGTCTACGCCGGCCGGGTTGCGATCCAGCAGCAGCTGGGTTCCCAGTCCCTTGCCGCCCAGACCGCTGCGCAGAAACGAATCGTCCAACACTTCCGTCCGGGAGGAGCGGTTGCTCACATCGACTGTCAGTGCCTGTTGAAAAAAACCATGCATAATTTTATATCCCCTCTCTCAATGCACCGGATTGTCTGTATCGGGCAACATCCTTCCAGAAATCGTGTACCATGGTCCAGGCCAAAACTGCAGCGTTTTGGAAAGCGCCGGCGCAGCGGCGCTGCTTCGAGGATTTCGGAAACGTGAGAGCGCAGGCCCGGGCCGCAAAATGTAACTTCGGGATGATATCAGGAAATCTCCTCAAGACTCTCTTCAAGGATGGCCAGTCCCCTGTCCAGCTGTTCATCGGTGATGACCAGGGGCATCAGAGTGCGGATGACATTTCCGAAATTACCGCACGAAAGCAATACCAGGCCCTTTTCAAAACAGCGGCTGACCAGAGCCTTGGCTTTATCGGTAGCCGGTTTTTTGGATTCACGATCTGTCACCAGTTCCATGGCCAGCATGGGGCCTTTGCCGCGCACATCCCCGATAATCTCATAGCGATCCTGCATGAGGGTAAAACGCTTCAGCAGGGCTTCGCCCAGCCGAACCGATTGCTGGAGCAGCTTATCCTCGAACAGGATCTCCAACACGGCCAGGGCCGCCCGGCAGGAGATGGGGTTGCCGCTGTACGTGCCGCCCAGTCCGCCCACATGGGATGCATTCATCAGGTCGGCGCGACCGGTTACCGCCGACAGAGGCATACCGCCGGCAAAGCTTTTGGCCAGGGTGATCAGGTCAGGTGTCACGCCCCAATGGTCGATGGCAAAATACGTTCCGGTTCTGCCGGCCCCGCTTTGAACCTCGTCGACGATCAGGGCGATGCCGTATTTCTCGCAAATGGCTTTCAGTTTCGGGAAATACTCTGGCGGCGGCGTAACAAAACCGCCCTCTCCCTGAATGGGTTCGGCAATCACGGCCGCTGTCTGTTCCGCGGCCACATGACTGATAAAAAATTCTTCTAGGTAGTCGGCGCAGGCGCTTTGGCAGGATGGATAGGTCAAACCGAAGGGGCATCGGTAGCAGTAGGCAAATGGCATCCGATAAATTTCCGGGGCAAAAGGACCGTAGCCGAACTTGTAGGGTTTGACCTTGCTGGTCAGACTCATGCCCATCAACGTGCGCCCGTGAAAGGCATTTTCGAAACAGATGATCGCCGGTCGTTTGCTGGCGTAACGAGCCACCTTGACCGCGTTTTCCACCGCTTCGGCGCCGCTGTTAGCAAACATGGTCATTTTGGGGAAATCCCCGGGTGCCAGTTCATTGAGCCGGGCGGCCAGATCCACGTATGCCTCGTACATGGCCACATGAAAACAGGTGTGGATGCATTTTTCGGCCTGATCCTGGATCGCCGCCACCACCTTGGGATGGCAGTGTCCCACATTGTTGACACCGATACCGCCGGCAAAATCGATCAGTTCGCGGCCGTCCACGTCCACCATGATCGCCCCGCGGGCTTCCTTGATAAATGCTGTGGTAACGTTAAAAGGTCCCTGGGGAACATGCTGATTACGTTTTTCGAGCAGTTCATGATTTCGGCCTGGCATGTTGGCGGCTCCTTTGTTGAATGATGGATAAGCGGCTTGAACGGCGTTGTTCAACGCGTCAGCATCGTCCGTCGGAATAGCGTATTCATTACAAAGCAAATGCCATACCATCACTCAATATACATTGTGAGCGTATTTAATAGCAAGATAACTGGTGGGAATATCCATGCATACCAGCATATTGACACTACCTGGAAGAGGGCCGGGGTGGAGGTGGGGAAATGTTCCGGGTGAATGACACACCTCCCAAAAAAATGCAGTATTGCATAAATACAGATTTTGTGATTAAGGCAGTATCATGAAATCCGCCCCTGAAAAAACAGCCACACCATCTTCTGAACTGGGGGCCCTGTTGTTTCCGAGCCGAGGTGATGACAGAATCTCGCGCAACTGGCGCCTTTTTTCAAAGGCCCTGCTCAACGCTTCCGGAAACGCCATTTTTGTACTGGATCCGTCGGGAACCGTAGTCATTTCCAACCACCTTGTGCAAAAGACCCTGGGACTGTTTCCCGGCAGCCTGCTCCCCAACACACTGCCTGATTTTTGGCCCCATGTACGCCAGGTTCTTCAGGATCGACATCATCTGCGCGGATTGCAGGTCCAGGCCGGAGCGATTTCCTACCTGGCGAGCCTGGCGCCCATGAATTTCAGAAGTTCGATCATCGGCGTGCTCTGTATTCTGGAAGACCGCACGGAACTGGAAAAAACCACCCGCAAGATGATCTCCTATCAGGAATTGAGCCAGGAACTGGATGCCATTATCTCTTCCAGTGATGACGGTCTGTGGATCTGTGACGGCAACGGTACCATCCTGCGCATCAATGCCGCTTCCGAGCGGCTCAACATGCTGCGCTCCATGGATGTCATCGGACGCAACATCAATGAACTTGTCGATGAAGGCTTTATCGATACTTCCGTAACACTCAAGGTGTTAAAGAGCCGGCAGCGTGAAAATCTTTTGCAGCAGACGCTCTCGGGCCGCAAGCTGATGCTGACCGGCAATCCGGTCTTCAATCCGGCCGGAGAATTGATCCGGGTCGTGGTCAATGAGCGCGACATCACTGAAATCGATGCCCTGCGCGAAGAACTCGAAACCCAGTTGGCCAAAAACGATCAGATCCGGCAGCGCATGCAAGAAATGCAGATTGCCGAACTGGAATCAGGGCAGATTGTTGCCCGGAGTGCCAATCTGGTCCAGGTCCTGCGCCAGGCACGCAAGGTCAGCCATGTGGATTCGACCGTTCTGATTCAGGGAGAATCGGGAACCGGCAAAGGGGTCGTTGCCAACCTGATTCACGAATATTCGGCAAGGGCCCAAAAGCCCATGATCCATGTCAATTGCGGCGCGATTCCGGAAACGCTGGTGGAAAGTGAACTGTTCGGCTATGAGAAAGGTGCCTTCACCGGAGCGGCCCAAAAAGGCAAACCCGGCTATTTCGAACTGGCCGACGAGGGCATTCTCTTTCTGGACGAAGTCGCGGAGCTGCCTATCGCTTCACAGGTAAAACTGCTGCGGTTTTTGGAAAACGGCACGGTGACGCGCGTCGGCGGCACCACCACCCGAAAACTGGATGTCCGCATTATCTGCGCCACCCATCGACATCTGGAAAAAATGGTTGAGCAGGGACAATTTCGGCTGGATCTCTTTTATCGCCTGAACGTCATCCCCATAGCGGTCCCCCCCCTTCGGGATCGCGAGGCATGTAAACTCTCCCTGATTCAACATTATATCACCTATTTCAGCACCAAATTGAAAGGTTCCAAGCCGCCGCGACTTAGCCGCCGGGCAATGGACGCCCTGCTGGCCTACCGCTACCCGGGCAACGTGCGGGAACTGATGAACATCTGTGAACGGTTGGTGGTCATGTCGGAGTCTCAGCGAATCGATGTCGAGGACCTGCCGACCGTTATTACTTCAGACCTGCCGTCCGGGATGACATGCGGAATTGATATGATGGAAAACGGCCAAACCCTGCCGCAAGCGATGGCCGCCGTTGAACGACAGATTTTAGCCCAGGCCCTTGAAAAATACGGAACGCAGGCCAAAGCAGCCAAAGCCCTTGGCATCCATCAATCCACAATCGCCAGAAAACAAATGCGCTCCCGATCATGATAGCGTTTTTAACGGTCCGTTTTTCATCTCCCTGTTTCGACAAAAAAAGAATTAATATGCAATAATGCATAACAATATTCCGTTCGACATTAAACAGGTGAGCAAACGGCATTGACAATATCAACAGGAATGACAATTCCCGTAATTGGACTCGCCCAAGTTTGTCATTCCGGCGGAAACCGGATAGATTGCGGAGCATCAGAGCTTTTCCGGCAATGATGGGATGCCCCCTTTACCCTAACGTTGCAAAAGTCGGAGAGCTTCAGAACCGCGGCGCCGAGGGAAAAGCCGTATGTGTTGTAAAGCGGTTGTACAAAAGCGTTCCGCTTTTCGAACGTTTTTGTCTACAACCA
>CAZKYZ010000136.1:0-9128 GCA_964557055.1 uncultured Desulfobacterales bacterium | reverse complement strand
CCCTGGTTTTCCTCTGTGTCCTCTGTGGTTCCTTGAAAGGGTCCCTTATTGATTCGAAAAGTCACAATAGCACCCCTTTTTAACAGGTTACAAAACGTAATTTTACGGAGCGCTTGATTCTATGGGTGTTAAGACAACCGTATTCGGCCTGCTCCGGCACGCCGAAACCGAATGGAACCGGGACAAGCGAATCCAGGGTGTCCGGAACGCTCCCTTAACGCAAACGGGTCTTCGTGCAGCACAATCGTGGGGAGCAGTGCTGCAGCCCTTGAATTGGGACCTGATCATTGCCAGTGATCTCGACCGCACCTTTCAAACGGCCGGGTATATCAACGGGTGCCTCAAACTTCCCGTTATCACCGAAGCCGGCCTGCGGGAGCAGGACTGGGGGGAGTGGACCGGGCAGCGCCTGCCGGAACTGGAAGCCGACCCCGCCTGCGGCATGACACAGAAAACCGCTATGGGCTGGCGGTTTCAACCGCCGGGGGGGGAAAACCGCCATACGGTCTGGAAACGGGCCCACCGCACACTCTGCAATATCCATGCAGCGCATCCAGGCAGAAGGATCCTGATCGTCACCCATGAAGGCGTCATCAAGGCAATCCTGTACCGACTGCTGAAGCGTAATTTTCTGCCGGGAGAACCCCGGGTGCTGGTGAAAAAACCCTGCCTGCATTTTATATCCTGTGATGGCAGGGAGCTGCGTATTGATAAAATAAACGCGGTCGCACTGTAAACCTTATGGTTGCCTAAAAACATGGCGAAAAAAATCACCAAGATGCGCATATACTATTACTGCCAGCACGTCCTCGGCGTCGGACATTTTTTCCGGAGCCTTGAAATCTGCCGGGCCCTGCGTGAACATGACGTAACCATGATCACCGGAGGCACCCTCGTGGACGTTGAATTCCCGTCGACAGTCTCCAACCTGCAACTCCCCGGTTTGATGATGGACCCCGATTTCAGCGGGTTTTATTCCAGCGACCCCGGCCGTTCGGTGGAAGCGATCAAAGCGGAACGAATCGAACACCTGAAAAGGTTTGTAAAGAACGCCCCTCCGGATGTGCTCATGATCGAGTTGTATCCCTTCGGCCGGAAGGCATTCCGGTTCGAACTGGATCCGGTTTTGGAGCATATTCGATCCAGGGCCAAAGCCGGTTCAAAAGAGAGCTGCCTGGTGGTGTGCAGCCTGCGGGATATCCTGGTGGAAAAAAAGGACCCGGACAAATATGAAAAACGGGTAGTCGCTATTCTCAACCGCTATTTTGATCTGCTCCTGATACACGCGGATCCACAAATTATCCGGTTGGATAAAACCTTTTCGCGATTGGGCAAAATCGACATTCCCGCGTTGTATACCGGGTTTATCGCCCCGGCGCCTGCACCGGGATCACGCCGCAGAATCCGCCGCCGCTTGAACCTTTGCGACGATACGGCCCTGATTGTTGCCAGTGCCGGCGGCGGAAGTGTCGGCGAACCATTGCTGCGTTCGGTGTTGCAGGCCTTCGAACGGCTGAACCCTTTGGAACGGTATCGATTGCAGCTGTTCTGCGGCCCGTTTATGGCCGACGGTGTCTATCGAGAACTGCAAAAACTGCGTAGCCGGCGTATCGGAATCGAACGCTTCAGCAGCGACTTTCCGGCCTGGCTGGCAGCCGCGGACCTGTCGGTGAGCATGGCCGGGTACAATACCTGTATGAATATTCTGGCGGCCGGGACACCCGCCCTCGTATGGCCGTTCGGGCAGAACCGCGAACAGGGCATCCGGGCCGAACGGCTTCGGGAAATGGGCCTGCTGCATATCGCCGCAGACAAGGATCTATCCCCTTCCAGGATGGCCGTGTTGATGCAACAGGCATTGGAAGATAACCGTTCAAGGGACAATAAAATTCAATTGAACGGGGCTGCCAAAACAGCATCTGCTGTTGAAAATTATGTAAGACAATTGAAAAAGAGGGGGGCCATCGTTGGTCAATAACCCGGTTTCATCCGTTTGGCATTCCCCCGGCAGGGACGACGCGGAAATGATAAACGCCTGTTTGGAGACGATACCGGCCCCAAACGGTTCTGCCTGTAAACCGTTGGTTTTTTTTCGAGCGGACGACATCGGCGCCCCGGGAATCCGATTTACCCGCATGATGAAACTCTTCACCCGCAACCGCATACCCCTGTGCCTGGCAACCGTTCCCGCCTGGCTGACCAAACCACGCTGGAAAAGCCTGCTCGCTCAGGCGGGGCCCCATCCGGATCTGTGGTGCTGGCATCAGCATGGATGGCGACACGCCAACCATGAACCATCCGGAAAAAAAGGAGAGTTCGGCCATAGCCGCAATCAGCGGGACATCCATGCGGACATTACCCGGGGGAAACAACGACTGGAAGCCATCATGGGCCGCCATTTCTATCCGGCATTTACCCCGCCGTGGAACCGCTGCAGCAGTAATGCCCTGGACAGCCTTAACAAATCCGGTTTCCGGGCCGTGTCCCGAACTCCCGCATGCCAACCCGCTGCTCCCAACGGACTGCCGGATATCCCCGTATCGGTCGATCTGCACACCCGCAAAGAAACAGACCCGCAAGCGGGTCGGAAAGCCCTGTTTGCCGAGCTGGAACAATCTCTTGCCGGCGGGCTGTGCGGTATCATGATCCACCACCAGCGCATGAACGAGCCGGCATTTGATTTTTTGGACACGCTTTTATCTTCGATTTCCCGCTGCCGGCATATCCGGGCGGTTTCTTTCCGGGAACTTTTGGCGGGCAATTTGATCGGTTACAAACCGAGATAGGCCTTTTTGACGTCTTCGTTGGCCAGCAGGTTGCCGGCGGTATCCGCCATGGCGATTCTGCCGTTTTCCATGACGTAGCCCTTGTGCGCCACCCGCAGGGCGAGGTTGGCGTTCTGTTCAACCAGAAAAATGGTCGTATTGTTCTCGCTGTTGATCTTCTTGATAATTTCGAAAATCCGCTTGACAATGAGGGGGGCCAGGCCGAGGGACGGCTCGTCCAGCAGGAGCAGGCGCGGTTTGGCCATCAGGGCCCTGGAAATGGCCAGCATCTGCTGTTCACCGCCGCTCAACGTTCCGCCGGCCTGGTTGCGGCGTTCCGCCAGGATGGGAAAAAGATCGAAAACATAATCCATATCCTGTTTCAGCTGGTCCTTGTCATTCCGCAAAAAAGCGCCCATATCAAGGTTTTCGACCACGGACAGATATGGAAAAATGCGGCGCCCTTCCGGCACCTGGCAGATCCCCATAGCGACAACCTCATGGGGTTGCCTGTCGTGAATCGACTTTCCCTCGAACAGGATCTCGCCTTTTCGCGGGGGAACAATCCCGCAGATGGACATCAGGGTGGTTGTCTTGCCTGCCCCGTTGGCGCCGATAAGGGTGACGATCTGCCCTTTCTGGATCTCAAGGCTGATTCCTTTGAGCGCTTGAATGTTGCCGTAGTAAGTATGGATATCGTTTAGCTTAAGCATCAACCTCTGCTCCCAGGTAGGCCTTGATTACATCGGGGTTTTTGCTCACTTCCTGAGGTGTGCCTTCCGCGATTTTTTTGCCGTAGTCCACCACGTAGATTCTGTCGGATAGGCTCATCACCAGTTTCATATCGTGCTCGATAAGCAGGATGGATATTTTTTCTTCGTTGCGCAGCAGCTCGATCATCGCGTCGAGCTCCCGTGTCTCCTGTGCGTTCATGCCCGCCGCCGGTTCGTCCAGCAGCAGCAGAAACGGCTCGGTCGCCATGGCGCGGGCGATTTCCAATCGTCGCTGGGCCCCGTATGACAGGTTTTTGGAAAATTCATTGACGTCTTTCGCCAGGCCGAACTTTTCCAGAATCCGGTAGCTGTCGGCCACCACCCGTTGCTCTTCTTTGCGGGTGCTCGGGGTCCGAAAAACCGCACCGGGTATGCTGGCATGCATGCGGCAATGGCGCCCGATCATCACGTTTTCCAAAACGGTCATATTTTGAAACAAGCGAATGTTCTGAAACGTGCGGGCCATTCCTTTCTGGGTCACTTCGTCCGGCTTGAGTCCGTTGAGACGGTGGATTTCACCATTGGCGGCGGAAAGGTTGATGTCGCCCCTGGTGGGATTGTATATGCCGGTAATACAGTTGAACAGGGTTGTTTTACCGGCACCGTTGGGGCCGATAAGCGCCACGATTTCGCCTTGATTCACCACAAGATCAATACTGTCAAGGGCCCGCAGACCGCCGAAATCCATGGTCAGCCGGCGAATGTCAAGCACCCTTTCCATCGCGCTAGTCGTTTCCATTCGCCTTGTTCAACCCTTCAAATTTATAGATTTTGCGAACGTCACTGATCAGGCCGCCGGGTCGGAAGATCATCATTATCACCAGGACGGCACCAAAAGTCAGCATGCGGTATTCCGAAAAAAAACGCAGGTACTCCGGCAGCAGTTTCAAAGCCAGGGCACCACAGATGACGCCCACAATGGATCCCATGCCTCCGAGCACCACACAGCAGAGAATGATCACCGATTCCCAGATGGTGAAGCTGGCCGGATTGATAAAGGTGGTCTTGGCGGCGAACATGACCCCCCCCATGCCGGCCCAGGTCGCCCCCAGGGCGAACGCACTCAATTTGGTGCGGGTTTTGTTGATCCCCATGGCCTGGCAGGCGACTTCATCTTCCCGCAGCGCCATCCAGGCGCGCCCGATACGCGAATCCTGCAGACGGCGTACTACAAATATGGTGAAAAGAGCCAGGGCGATCATCAAGTAGTAAATATAGACAAGGTTCTGCTGCAGACTGAGTTCGATCCCGAAAAGTCCCGGGCGGGCAATGTTGGCGATGCCGCTGGGGCCGGAGGAAAATTCATTCCAGTTTTCCAGCACCAGACGGATGATCTCTCCAAAACCAAGGGTTACGATAGCCAGATAGTCCCCCCGCAGCCGCAGAACCGGAAACCCCAGCAGAACCCCGAATACAAAGGCCATCGCCCCGCCGAGGGGCAGAGCCACCCAGAACCCGACACCGAAATGGGTGTTGAGCAGGGCGTAGGTGTAGGCGCCTACCGCGAAAAAGGCCACATACCCGAGATCGAGAAGACCGGCCAGGCCCACAACGATATTCAGCCCCAGGGCGATCACCACATAAATCAGGGCCGTGGTCATGATGTCAATCTGGTAAATGGAGAACACCAGGGGATAGATCAAAAAAAACAGGCCCACTGCTGCGACTGACGGTTTGAAAATTCTGGGGTCTTTCAGTATTTTCTGGCTTAGGGAAAGCTCGGTATCCTCACCGAATTCAGCCCGTTTAATCCCGGCCTCTTTACGACGAATCAGATAACGCCACAAAAACGACAGAAAAAAGGTGCCGACCCCTACGAAAAGCATCCGTTCCCAGCGCCATTCAATCGTTTTGTAAATCGTATTTACCTTGATCACCATAATGGGAAAGGTCAGAAACATAAACCAGATGCTTGCCGCCAGCGATTTTTTGACTTCCGGCCAGCTCATCAGGTTGCTGAAACTATGTCTGTCCACTGTTGCCATAGGGTTCCTTATGGATCCTGCTGCAAAAAATTGTCGCTATACCTTGTCCACTTCCTTACGCCCCAATATTCCGTAGGGACGGAAGATCAAGGTAACCACCAGAAACAGAAAAGCGAACACATCTTCGTAATCAGAAGAAATATACCCGGTAAAGAAACTTTCGCTCCATCCCAGCACCAGGCTACCCAGTACGGCTCCGGGCAGGCTGCCGATGCCCCCCAGCACGGCGGCCACAAAGGCCTTCATGCCGGCTGTAAACCCGATGTAAAAATTGATCTGGCCGATATGCGAGGCGATCAGGATGCCGCCGATGGCGGCGGTGGCGGAGCCGACGATAAAGGTCATGGATATCACCCGGTTGACGTCTACGCCCACCAGCATGGCCATCATCTGGTCCTGAGAGGTTGCCCGCATGGCCTTGCCCATCCGGGTGAATTTGATCATGACCGTCAGCAGCACCATAACCAGGGCGGTGACGCCGTAGATAACGATTTCGGAAGAACGCACGATGTGCTCTATGGGTTCCAGAAACTCAAAATCCGGGATCAGGTTGGGAAAAGGCAGGAAATCGGAAGTTTGCGCCAGCAGCACATAGTTCTGCAGAAACAGGGACATGCCGATGGCACTGATCAGGGCCGACAACCGCGGCGCCTTGCGAAGCGGTTTGTAGGCGATCTTTTCCATCGTCCAGCCATAAGCGCAGGAATAAATCACGGCCACCAGTGACGCAATCACCAGGATGGCAATGGAATTCCACCCCATCAGGGTCAACAGGCCGGCAACGATCAGCCCGGTGAACGCCCCGATCATGTAGATCTCACCATGGGCAAAGTTGATCAGCTGAACGATCCCGTAAACCATGGTGTAGCCCAGGGCGATCAGGGCGTAAATGCTGCCGCGGGTGAGCCCGCCCAAAAACAGCTCGAAAAAATATTCAACTTCCATGAGGTTTTCCTGGTGCGGCAAACAACACATGCGATGTGTCAAGACCCGGCGGCTGCCTGTGCCGGTAAAAAATCAGGGAACAGGCGTCTTCCGCCTGCCCCCTGATGGTGGATTCAACAGGTTCCTATTTTACTTCGACATACATGCCGTCTTTTACCTGGTACACGGCAAAACCAACACCGATGGCATCGCCACGCTCGTCGAACTTGATGGATCCCAGGGGCGTGACGGCCTCTTGGGTGTGCAGGGCCTTGACGATGGCGTCATAGTCCGTGGAACCGGCATTTTCAATGGCGGTCAACAGCGCCAGGGTGGCAGCATAGGCATTCTCATAAAAGGCGCCGGGATCGGAATTGAACTCGGCCTTGTGGTCGGCGATAGCCTTCTGGGTCAAGGGGTTGCTGCTGACGTCTTTGGGACCGGTAGCATAAACGCCCTCGGCGTATTCCTTGGCCACCTTGATGAATGTATCGTCTTTTACACCGTCGTCGGAAATAAAGATCGTATCCATTTTCTTCTTGCGTATAGCCGTAACGATCTTGGATGCTTCCGGATGATATCCTCCAAAAATAACCGCTTCCGCTCCGGAGCGTTTGATTTTCTGAACCACTGCAGAGTAATCGACAGCGCCCGGGGTAATGCCTTCATACAATACCATTTCAGCCCTGGGGTCGGCTTCGGTAAACGCCTTGGCGAACTCGGCCAGGCCCTTTCCGTAGTCGCCCTTGTCGTGCAGAATGGCAATTTTTTTCACTTTCAGAACGTCGAGGGCGAAATCGACTTCCAGGCGCGCCTGGGCATCGTCGGAAGCGATGGTCCGGAAAAAATTGGGGTAATCGCCACTCTGGGTCAGATCCGGATTGGTGGCGGACGGCGACATAACCACTATCTTGGAATCTTTGTAAATACCGAGTGCGGCTTTGGTTGCCCCGCTGCAGATATGCCCCAGTACAACAGCCACGTCTTCACCAACCAGTTTGGTCGCCGTGCTTGTGGCCACTTCCGGCTTGCAGACATCGTCCTCGATGACCAGTTCAACCTGTTTCCCCAGGACACCGCCCTTGGCATTGATTTCGGCAACCACCAATTTGGCTGCATTCACCGTGGGAAGACCGTAGGAGGCCAGATCGCCGCTGTGCGGTCCGGCAACACCCAGCTTTATCGTATCAGCGGCAAAACTCGTACCCGTCAGGAACGCTACCACAAACAACACTGCTGTCGCAGTAATAAACCATTTCTTCATATTCCCTCCTCCATATTAAATTGAGTAAAAGATACCAACCTGAAAACCTTATATATATAGTCTTTCTCCCGGAAAGTAGTCAAGCCTGAATTTGGGCTCTCACCGGCGCTATCAATCATTTTTCAGCATAGTGACTCCCGGTGTGGACACTTACCTCATAAAAACGTTATTTTGCAACCAGGTAAACCCGCTATCTTTGGACCCACGATCGGGACAAAACAGTCCCTTGATAAACAATGGTTCCACCATTTATATTGACGTCAGAACAGCACTCATCGAAAAACCGGATTGACTTGGGCCCCCAATTGCCTTACATATGCCCAAATCGGCTTTTCCGGCTTTTCTCTTCGCTTCCGGCCGGCAACCTTGTTGATGTTATAACGACTGTGCTATGATTTCCGACCGCATCACCCCTCGCTGGGGTTCCATTTTTTTATTGTTGTTTGTATGCGCATCCGGTGTTTCCGCAGAAGTTCTGGAAACCTATCCGGAAGGGGTGCTGAACTGGACCCGTGGTTGGGTGGAGGCCCATGGAGAAAGTGGTGTTGAGCCGGGAAAAATAGACGGCTCCCTGAATCTGGCAACCAACAACGCCAGGCACAATTTATACAAAGTCCTTTTGGCCGTAACGATTGATGCGGAATCCAGTGTCCTGGATTTGGGGTCCGATAACCATCTTTTTACAGCCGGAATTCACGAACTTGTCGGCCAGGCCAATATCATCGAACCGGTGGACTACATAACAGATGGAACCGTACGTGTACATATCCGCCTGAGCATCTACGATGGCTTTTCCCAGCTTGTTTTGCCCAAAGAGGTTCGCCAGATAGAATCCATCTCAACGGTCACGCCCGTCTCAAAAGGAAATCCGGACACACCCGAGACGAATCCGCCAACGCGTGAAAACGAGGCGGACCCCGTTAGCGGATTGATCGTTGATGCCCGCAAAATCGTTCTCCAGCCATCTCTGGTTCTCCGCCTGATGGATGAATCCGGCAAGGAAGTGTACGGGCCTGAATTTGTGAGCCGCGAAAACGTTGTCCAACTGGGAATGTGCACATACCATTCCTCCATGGACACGGTCGGCGGGGAAAAACGGGTATCCCCGAATGCGCTGGTTGTCCGGGGACTCCGCTCTTCGGGAGCCAATCGCTGCGATATTGTCATCAGCAATACCGATGCCGCAAAGATCCGCAGCACTCCGGAACTCCTCCCCAGCCTGCGGAAGTGCCGGGTAATTGTCGTCACCGGCAACAGATAGTGTCCGTCCACAAAAGACATTTTATGGTGGGCACCTATAGGTCCCTTTCACCACAGAGATCACAGCGGCAAACAATTGAAAAAGAAAGCCTTTCTCTGTGCTCTCTGTGTCCTTGTATATTCAAAGTTAAGAATAAATAAAATCCCCAAAGGGGGG
>CAZKYZ010000135.1:0-9141 GCA_964557055.1 uncultured Desulfobacterales bacterium | reverse complement strand
AAGGAAAACCATTTACTGTAAGCAACAAATGCAAGGGACATAAACATTGTATCCACGAACTGGCCTGCCCGGCTTTCTACCTGCGCGACGGCAGGGTACACATCGATCCCGATCTTTGCGTGGGCTGCTCGATCTGTGCCCAGATCTGCCCGGAGAAAGCCATCGTGCCGCTGAAAACACCCTGACATGGCAAAAAAAACATGGCAAGCGTGTTTACAAACCGATAATAGTGGAAAAAACGGAACGATAAAATGAATGCAACCAGATTGATTATCGTAGCAGTGGGCGGCCAGGGAAATTTACTGGCATCCCGCGTTCTTGGAGAAACGGCTTTGACGGCAGGTGTTCCCGTGCGAATGAGTGAAATCCACGGTATGGCCCAGCGCGGCGGGGTGGTGGAATCCGCCATCGTTTTCGGCGATGTGCAAAGTACCATTATCTCGGACGGCGAAGCCGATGTCCTGGTGGGCTTCGAACCATCGGAAACCCTGCGTGCTCTGGGCCGGTGCAACGCAAACACCCGCGTAATCACCAGCCTCTCGCCGCTGTCCCCGTTTACCGTGACCATCGGCAAAGCAACCTATCCGAAATTGGCGGACATCCAGAAGTTGATCCGGGCCAAAACCGCCGGGCTGATCGCCTTCGATGCAGCCGACCTGGCCAAACAGGCCGGCAGCGTCATGTCCGTGAACATGGTCCTACTGGGCGCCCTGATCCAAACGGGCATCCTGCCGCTGACGGCCGAGCAGGTACGGGAGACGATTCGAACGAAAACGAAAAAAAGCTTTGTGGAGATCAACCTCAAAGCGTTCGATCTTGGATTTGCGACAGCCGAAGCAAACTAGCCGCTTCGACACGATCCTGCCCGCAAAGGGTTTTGTCGGGCCGAAAAACAGTAACCAGCAACCATGAAACGAAGACTCTTCACCATAGGGGCGATCATATCCGGCATTGTCCTCGCCGGCAGTCTGGGATATTATTTCCTCTTTGACATGGAAGTCAATTTCATGGACTGTGTTTTCATGACGGTCATCTCGCTCACCAGTGTCGGCTACGGTGAGGTCCTGCCGGTGACCGGCAACCCCCGGGTAGAAGTCTTCACCATAATCCTGATCACCTTTGGTATGGGAATTATCCTTTACGGCATCAGCACACTGACGGCCATTCTGGTGGAAGGGGAGCTCTCCGGACTCCTGAGGAGAAGAAAAATGGACAATCAAATCAGTAAGCTGCGAGGCCATTATATCGTCGCCGGCGGTGGGGAAACAGGCCTGCCGGTTGTGGCCGAACTGGTGGAAAACATTGAGCAGGTCGTACTGATCGAGATCGACCCGGAAAAGATTACCAAATTTTCCTTTGTCAAAAACCTGTTGTACGTCGAAGGCGACGCCACGGAAGACGAGAACCTGCTGGCCGCCGGCATCAAGCATGCCGCCGGCATCCTGGTCTGTCTGCCTTCGGAAAAAGACAATCTTTATATCACCATGACGGCCAGAATGCTCAACTCAAAAATTCGTATCATCAGCCGTATAGTCAACCCCAAGTTGGCTCCAAAGCTGTTGAAGGCCGGAGCGGACCGGGTGGTGTCTCCCAACAATATCGGTGCCCTGCGGATGGCATCCGAAATGATCCGGCCCACGGTTGTCAATTTCCTGGACAATATGCTGCGCAGCAAACAGGGTCATATGAGAATCAACCAGATCGAAGTCACTATAAACTCCGGATTTGTAGGCAAGGAGCTGCGCACTTCGGGTCTGCGCGACCGCTACGATCTGCTCGTTCTCGGGGCCAAGGAGCCCGGAAAAGACACGACCTTTAACCCGCCCCCCACGCATATTCTGACCCAAGACATGACCCTCATCGTCATGGGCGATATCGGCAATATCAACCGGGCCAAAAAAACCTTCTGACCTGTGCATAATTATATCGAAACCGCGTTCAGCTCCTATTCCGCCTCCATTCCGGAAGCACTGGACCGGTCCGCGCTCGCCGCTATGCTTACCGAAGACATGCCGGTGCTCATCAAGCCGAACCTGATCAATGCAAGCCCCCACCCGGTGACCACCCCGGCAGATTGCTGCCGGGCCCTGATCAAATGGCTGCGCTACCATTGCGGTGAGGTTCCGATTGTTATCGCCGAAGGCTGCGGCGACCCCTCCCTAAAAACAACGGACCTGTTCCGTAAGCTTGGCTATGAGGACCTCGCCGGTTCGTTCGGAGTCGATCTGCTGGATTTGAACCAGGCCCCTGTGAAAAGTGTCAGCCATGCAGGCAACACCATTTTTCGCAAAGCCCACTACCCTGAAATCGGCTTTACCCATTTCATCATCTCGGTACCGGTACTCAAAGCTCACAGCCTGGCGGGCATTACCGGCTCCCTGAAGAACATGATCGGGTTCGCCCCGCCGGAATTCTATTCCGGGAGCGGCGGGGTCTGGAATAAGGCCTCCTTTCACACAAGCATGCAGCAGTCGATTGCAGAGTGGTGCCGGTTGCGCCTGCCCGATTTTGCGCTCATGGACGCCTCCATCGGCCTGGCGGACTTTCACCTTGGCGGGCGCCACTGCGACCCGCCTGTTAAAAAGATAATCGCCGGACCGGACCCTCTGGCCGTGGACCGCCGCGCCGCACAACTGCTGGGGCTGGACTGGCGCTCCATCGGGCACCTGAACGACGAAGCAGGGCTGCCCGGCCATCATGAGTGACCCGAATACGGAGGATATCCTTTCGAAACCATTTCTCCACCATCGAATCTTTACAACTCCCGGCACTTATGCCATAAGTCATCAGCCATGAGGATCACCTGTCCGTATCGGCATACACCCGAATGGGCATTGTCGGGGTACAATTAAACGGTTTTTAGCCACGCCTATGCTTACAGAATTATCCATCCGCAATTTTGCCATCATCGATGACCTTTCCATCACCTTTTCGGACGGCCTTTCCATTCTGAGCGGTGAAACCGGTGCCGGCAAATCAATCATCATCAATGCCGTCAACCTTCTCCTCGGCGGAAGAGCCAATTCGGAGATGATCCGTTCGGGCGCGGAGACCGCGGAACTGGAAGCCATGTTTGACATTGGGCCGGAAGGATCCGTAGCGCAGTTGATGAGAGCGCAGGGAATAGATCCGGCGGAAGGCCTCCTGGTACGACGCGTTATTTCGCGCAACGACCGCCATCGGGCCTACGTCAACGGAAAACTGTCCACCATGAGTCTGCTCTCCAATCTGACCGAAAACCTGGCAAGCATCAGCGGCCAGCACGCCAGCCAACTGCTGTTGCAGGAAAACCAGCATCTTTTCCTGCTGGACCAGTTCGGAGGCCTCCTGCCGGACAGAGAAGCGATGCGCTCCTGCTACCACAAAATTTTGCCCCAGATACAGGCGTTGACCGATCTTGAAAACCAGAAAAACCGCCGCAGCGAACAAATGGAGCTCTACCTTTTCCAGACAAAGGAAATCCGGGAGGCGGACCTGAAACCGGGGGAGGACGAGGATCTGGAACTGGAAATCGGAAGGCTGAAAAACGCAGGCAGGCTGCACGACACTGTTGAGGCCGGTATCGAGGCCCTCTACAGCAGCCAGGGGGCCGTTGTCGAAAGACTGGTGGAGATCAAAAAAAATTTGGAAAAGGCGGCGGCCGTCGACCCTGAGCTGTGTCCCACGGTCGAATCCATTAATGATACCGCCCTGCAGATCGAAGACCTGGCCGCCGGGTTGCGGATATATCTGGCGTCCCTGGATACGGACGGCTCCCGCCTGGAACTCCTGGAAGAACGACTGTTTTATATCCGTAAAATTGTTCGCAAATACGGCAAATCCATCGATCACACCATCAATCACCTTCACGATATCGAAAAGAAGATTACGGCCATGGAGGACCTGTCGGAGAGCATCCGGCTGGCCGAGGAATCGTTGAAAAAAGCCCACCGGGAGCTGGTATCGAAATCTGCGGACCTTTCTCAAAAACGCCGCAAAGCAGCTGTGCGGATGTCCCGAATGGTGGAAGAGGAGCTGGCATCTCTGAAAATGCCGGGGACACGGTTCGAGCTGTCCTTTTCCAGCAGCCGGGCAACAGGGGCAACTCCGGTTTATCTGTCAGACGAATCGATGGTTATCAGTGAAACGGGCAGCGATCAGGTTGCGTTTATGATCGCCCCCAATGTCGGTGAAGATATCAAGCCGCTCTCCCGCATCGCTTCCGGCGGTGAACTTTCCAGAGTTGTTTTGGCCATCAAGGCAATACTGGCTGCCGATGCGTTTCTGGAAACCATCGTATTCGACGAAGTGGACGCCGGAATCGGCGGCGGTGCCGCCGAAAAAATAGGGCAGAAACTAGCCCAACTCGCCCGCCATCACCAGGTCGTCTGCATTACCCACCTCCCTCAGATCGCCCGATTCGGCCAGCAGCATTACCGAATTTACAAAAAGGTCCACAACAACCGGACCTCAACCGTTATCAAAAAACTGGATGCGGATGAACGGGTGCGGGAGATGGCCAGAATGCTGGGGGGCGAAGCGATTACCGATACCACCATTGAACATGCCCGGGAGATGCTGGATACGGTTTCCCGGTCAAAATAATGTTCGGCACCACTCGGTGGCCTTCTCCGACAAAACGCCGACCGAACCACGATGACGCTCAAAAACCCTGTTTTTTCCGTTTGTTGGACGTTCCAACTTCCCATCAATTTCTTGACATTCTCGCAATAATGATAATAAGTATTGGATACATAATCGAAGATCATTTGCAAGGAGAAGCAGATTGCCCATTTACGAATTCAAATGTTTAAAATGTGAAGAATTTATTGAAATTCTCGTCGTCAACAGTAGCGATGAAATGGAGCTGAAATGCCCGAAATGCAGCGGCGAGGAACTGGAACGGGTTCTGAGCGCAACCAATCACAGCATAGGTGTCGGCGGAAGCGCCGGAAGTGGTGCGCGTACCAAAACGCGAACTTGCAGTGGAGGTAGCTGCACAACGTATGAAATTCCAGGTCCTGCCTGATAAACTATCCTCAGCGAAATTTCAGAATGTATCGACAGCCTTGCTCCAGACGCTTCCGGAGCAGGCATAACAAGTTATCCGTGATATCAGGCCGCCATGAAACAGATACACCGCCAGGAAAAAGAACAGTTTAAAAAACTGTTTAAGCAAGAAAATGTTGACCGCTTTACAGACCGGTTCCGGGTACTGGAAGTATTTTTACAA
This sequence comes from uncultured Desulfobacterales bacterium, assembly GCA_964557055.1. Classification (GTDB taxonomy): domain Bacteria; phylum Desulfobacterota; class Desulfobacteria; order Desulfobacterales; family CAZKYZ01; genus CAZKYZ01. The sequence goes on along the minus strand of CAZKYZ010000135.1, from coordinate 3,929 downwards.
ACGGAAAACCACGTTACCGTAAGTGAACTGTCCGATATCCTGGAGAAATCCGGATATCATTACGAAATCAACTTTATCCGGGAAACGCTGAAGCTCCTCTGCCGGTTCGGTTTTGCCAAAAAAAATCGGTTCGATGACGGCCACGTTCGCTATGAACACCGGCACATCGGCCAGCATCATGACCATATGGTATGCACCCGCTGCGGCGATATCATCGAGTTTCACGACGAAAAACTGGAAAGCCTGCAGACCAGCATTGCCGATCGGTATGGCTTTCATATGCTCCAGCACAAAATGGAATTGTACGGCATCTGCGCGGAATGCCTCACAGGCAGCGCCCGGTCGCTGATGCTGGTTAACGCCAAGCAGGGGGATCGGTTAAAAATAGTGGAATTCAACGGGGGATCCGAGTCGCGCATGCGGCTGCTTTCCATGGGGCTCAGAATCGGTGACACCTTTGAAGTTATCACCAACCAGAACAAAGGCCATCTGGTAATCGCACTGGACTGCAAACGCTACGTTCTGGGGAAAGGACTCGCCCGTAAAATAGTGGCGGAAGTGATGCCGGGGACAGACCAGGAAGAGCCGGTTCGCCTCAGCAGATTGCGGGAAGGGGAGACCGGCATTATTGTGCGCGTCGGTGGAAACGGCCCCATCCGCAGACGGATTCTGGAAATGGGAATCACCAAAGGATCCGAAATTTGCGTGGAAAAATATGCCCCCTTGAAAGATCCCATGGAAATGGTCGTCAAGGGCTACCATATCTCTTTGCGCGTTGAAGAAGCCGATCTGATCTTTGTAAAAAAAGACAGCTGTAGCAGCCCGGAACTTCCATGAGCAAAAAGCCGTTTACCATAGCCCTCGCCGGAAACCCAAATTCCGGAAAAACCACCATTTTTAACGTTCTCACCGGAACACGCCAGAAAGTCGGCAACTGGCCCGGTGTGACCGTCGAAAAGAAGGAGGGCCGGATCCATCGTTTCGGATACGACCTGACCATCATTGATTTACCGGGTACCTATAGCCTGACCCCCTTTTCCATTGAGGAAATCGTTGCCAGAAATTATATTCTGGACGAATGCCCCGATGTTGTCATCGACATCATCGACGCCTCCAACCTGGAAAGGAGCCTTTACCTGGCCACCCAGCTGCGGGAACTGGACTGCAAGGTTATTTTCGCCCTCAATATGACCGACCTGGCCCAGAAGCGGGGCATTCGGATTGATGAAGAAAAAATGTCCCTGCTTCTTGATCTCCCCGTGGTCAGCACGGTGGGCAACCGGCAAAAGGGGATTGATGAGCTGCTGCAGCGGGCCATTGAAACGGCGGAATCCGGCCGGCCCGTATCGCCCAAGCGAAAGGTGCGCTACAGCAAGGACATCGAAGAGGCCATCGAAGAACTGATCCCGGGGGTGACGGGGCTGCTCAACGACAATTCGATTTTTTACAATGCGCGCTGGGCTACGGTAAAACTGCTGGAAAACGACCGCATCATCCGTGAGCACATCCTGGGAAAGGCCCAAGCGGACAGTACCGAGCTCTTGGAGCGGGTGGAGCGCAAACGCAAGGCCCTTATGGATCGGTTTGACGACGACCTGGAAATCGTCATGACCGACGAACGCTACGGCTTTATCGCCGGCATTATCAAGGAAGTCGTCACGGCATCGACCCTTCAGCGGGTGGATGTGTCCCGCAATATCGACCTTGTGCTGACAAACCGATATCTCGGGTTTCCCCTTTTTATCTTTTTTATCTGGGCCATGTTCCAGGTGACATTTTCGCTGGGAGCCTATCCCATGGAATGGATCGATACCGGAATCGGAGCCTGTTATTCCCTCCTCGACCAGGCCCTGCCGGAAAGCATCCTGAAAGAATTGCTGCTGGACGGCATTATCGGCGGTGTCGGCAGCGTCATTATTTTCCTTCCCAATATCCTGATCCTTTTCTTTTTTATCGCGCTTTTCGAAGACTCCGGCTACATGGCCCGATCGGCGTTCCTGATGGATCGAATCATGCACCTGCTCGGCCTGCACGGAAAATCCTTTATCCCCATGCTGATGGGGTTCGGCTGCAATGTCCCGGCCGTGATGGCTACGCGAACACTGGAAAGTGAAAAAGACCGCCTCCTGACCATTCTGATCACACCATTTATGTCCTGTTCGGCCAAACTCCCGGTTTATATTGTGCTGGCGGGAACATTCTTCGCTGCCCAGGCAGGCAGCGTCATTTTCGCCCTATACCTCCTCGGCATTATTATTTCGATTGCCTCCGGCCGTCTTTTCCACAAAACCCTTTTCAAAGGTGAAGACGCACCGTTTGTGATGGAGCTTCCGCCTTACCGGGCACCCATGTTCAAAAGTCTTCTGATCCATATGTGGGATCGCAGCAAACTGTTTTTAAAAAAAATGGGCGGCATCATTCTAATCGGCTCCATCGTCGTTTGGTCCTTGTCCGCTTTTCCCCGCCATATCGAGTATACCATCGATTACAACGGGCGGATTCAGGAACTGCAGGAAACCTACGCCGCTCGTCTTGCCATCACCGAACCGTCCCAAAAAGACGGAATTGAAAAAGAACGGGGTGCCGAAACGGCCGCATTAAAACGCGCCCAGCGAACGGAACAGGCCGAAAAATCTTATATGGGAATTTTGGGGCGTTTCGTTTCCCCGGTTTTCGCCCCTCTCGGGCTTGACTGGCAGGGCAGCGTTTCCCTGCTGACCGGCTTTGTGGCAAAGGAAATCGTTGTCAGTACGCTTGGCATCCTTTACGGTACCGGAGACGAAGGCCGCGAAGACACCCAGGCGCTGAAAAAATCCCTGAAATCTTCCGGAATGACGCCGCTTTCCGCCCTGTCCATGATGGTTTTCGTACTGTTATATGTACCCTGCATCGCCACCGTCGCAGCCATTCGCAAGGAGACCAATTCTCTTCGCTGGACCCTGTTCAGCATCAGTTACAGCACCGGGGTCGCCTGGATCACGGCTTTTTGCATCTACCAGGGGGGAAGGCTGCTGGGGCTGGGCTGACGACTCGAACGGTAAGGTTAACCCGTCGAAACGGAGCGCTGCCATTTGAAAATGGGGATTCATCCCATGGCGCCATCATTGCCGTCTTACATTCAGGCCCATGAATCCGGTGAACTTTCCCGGAAATCCCGACTGGCCCGGCAGAAACTGGATAATTGCACCCTCTGCCCGCGGGAATGCAGGGTAAACCGCCTGATCGGAGAAACCGGCATCTGTAAAACGGGTCAGCAGGCAGCCGTGTCCAGCTACAGCGCCCATTTCGGGGAGGAAGCCCCCCTGGTGGGAAGCGGCGGATCGGGAACCATTTTCTTCACCCACTGCAGTCTCGGATGCCGTTTTTGCCAGAACTACGAGATCAGCAACGTCGGTACGGGCCGCGAGCACACTTCCCGGCAATTGGCTGCGGTTATGCTCCACCTGCAGGAAATCGGTTGTCACAACATTAATTTCGTCACCCCTTCACACGTGGTACCCCAGATCATAGCGGCCCTGGAAACAGCGGTCCCCCGAGGGCTGAGGCTTCCGCTGGTGTACAATTCCAGCGGATACGACGCAGCCGACACCATTGAATTGTTAAACGGCATTGTCGATATTTACATGCCGGACTTTAAATTCTGGGACGCCGCTGTTTCGAAAAAACTATGCAATGCACCGGATTATGCGGAAAAAACAAAAATCGCCGTAAAAGCAATGCACCGCCAGGTGGGGGATCTGGTACTGGACGAAAGGGGTATTGCCCAAAAAGGCCTTCTGGTAAGGCACCTGGTAATGCCCGGCGAACTGGCCGGTTCCGGAAAGATTATGCAATTCCTGGCCCGTGAAATCTCCAAAAACACCTACATCAATATCATGCCGCAGTACCACCCCTGCGATGAAGCACATCAAATTCCGGAAATCTCCTCA
>CAZKYZ010000134.1:0-9257 GCA_964557055.1 uncultured Desulfobacterales bacterium | reverse complement strand
ATTGCCCAAAAAGGCCTTCTGGTAAGGCACCTGGTAATGCCCGGTGAACTGGCCGGTTCCGGAAAGATTATGCAATTCCTGGCCCGGGAAATCTCCAAAAACACCTACATCAATATCATGCCGCAGTATCACCCCTGCGGTGAAGCACATCAAATTCCGGAAATCTCCTCAGCAATTACCGCCAAAGCGTATACCTCCGCCGTAGCGGCAGCCAGGCAGGCCGGTTTAACCCGGCTGGATCATAGACGGCGAGTCTTCACACTCGGTTAATATGGCATGAATCCTTCATCTGGTATTACGCTTCTTCAGGCGACCTTGTTGCTGTAAAAATATGGTTGATATGAAAACCATGCTGATCTATACCCAGGTGCAGTTTAACCAATTCCAACGGTAATTCATAGAAATACCATGCAACCTGCCATCACAACAATTTTTTTTTGTATCATCGCCTACCTGCTCGGGTCTGTTCCTTTCGGCCTGGTACTGACCCGCCTTTTTTCGAACGCCGATATCCGTCGGGAAGGCAGCGGGAATATCGGTGCCACCAATGTAAGACGAACCGCAGGTCCCCTGCTCGGCCTGCTGACGCTGCTCGGTGATGTTGCCAAAGGAGCTCTGCCGGTATACCTATCGCAACATATCCCGGCATGGCCTCCGGGCTGGCTGGAAACAGCCGGCACTTTTACCGCCCTATCAGCTTTCCTGGGGCATCTGTTCCCCCTGTACCTGAAATTTAAAACCGGCGGAAAAGGGGTTGCCACCGCCGGCGGCGGTTTCGGTGTCCTGTCACCTCCGGCCATTTTGGTTGCCGTGGTGCTCTTTATCGGGTGTGTGTTCATTTCCAGAAAGGTCAGTTTGGGTTCCCTTACGGCCGCCCTCAGTCTTCCCATCACCACCTACTGCTTCAGCGAATCCAAGACAATAGCTGCCGGAGCAGCGCTGGCCGCCATTTTCATCGTTCTTCGTCACCGTGACAATATCCGCCGTCTGGTTGCCGGCACGGAACCGTCTATCGGCACTGTCAAACGGCACTGAATCCGCAAAAATCGCGAACTGCCTCTCCTTGCGGGTATCCGTGTTCTGCCGTAAAAACGGAGCGATGGCCCAAAGAATATAGCCCTGAGACCATCCGGCGTTTGCGGTACGACCCCAGCGCCCGGCTGGATTTCATCTTTTATTTGCCAATATCTGTGGATCATCTATAATAGCTGGATAAAATTACCTGTTCCGCCGCTGTTAAAAAAGCGCCCCGGGGATTTGGCCCTAAACATGCGAAAGCCCGAAATCTGCCGCACGGGGCGTCAGGGATACGCCGTATTCGCTGCTGCCGCGCATCCTTGCGAACAAAAAAGCTCGCGTTTTTCGGCCTTCCGAAAAATAAAAAAACAAGGAATGACGGCATGCCTAACCGTATTCGTTTTCTGCTCACAACGATAGTGCTGGCCCCCATGTGCTTCGTGGCTTCGTCGGGTTTCTGTGCAGATCCACCTGCCCCATTACAAGACCAGATCCGCCTGGGCATGTCGACAGCCCTAACCGGGCCGACCGCTTTTCTCGGCCAACAGGTAAAAACGGGGGTTTCCATCGCCATTGAAGAGATCAACCGATCCGGAGGTATCCACAAAAAACGCCTGGAGCTCATCTGTCTGGATGACGGGTATGAGCCGGAGCTCACCGCACCGAACATGCGCCGGCTGATCCATGATGAAAAAGTGCTGACGATTATCGGAAATGTCGGTACACCGACGGCGGTAGCCGCCGTCCCGATTGCCAACGCCGGCCACACCACCTTTTTCGGAGCGTACACCGGAGCCGGCATCTTACGAAAAACCCCGCCGGACAAATTTGTTATCAATTATCGGGCCAGCTACGCCGAAGAAGTGACCGCCATGATAGATGCCCTGGTCACTTATGCCGGGCTGCAACCGGATGAAATTGCCTTTTTCACCCAACGGGATGCTTACGGAGATGCCGGCTTTTCCGGGGGTGTGGCCGCACTAAAAAAACACGGTCTGGTGGATGAAAACTTTATCATTCATGGCCGCTATGAGCGCAATACGCTCGCGGTGGAAAACGGTCTGGCGGATATCATGCTGGCGAATCCAGCCCCCTTGGCCATCATCATGGTGGGGACCTATGCGCCTTGTGCCGAATTCATTCGACTGGCCAGACAGTATGACCTGAAAGCGCTATTTTTGAATGTTTCCTTTGTCGGGACGAGTGCCCTTGCCGACACCCTCCGTGAGGACGGAGACGGCGTCATCATCACTCAGGTCGTACCGCATTTCTCTGCTGATTTGCCGATCATTCATCAGTATCGCAACGCCCTGGAAACCTATCGCCCCAATGCCCCCTGCAGTTTCAGCTCACTGGAAGGATATATCGCGGCACGCATTTTGATCGAAAGCCTGCAGACCATAAAAGGGGAGCTCTCACGAAACACGGTGGTGGATGCGTTGCTCGATATGGGAGAATTCGATATCGGGCTGGGGGTTCAGCTGAAGCTTGACCGAGAAAATCATCAGGCCTGCCATCGGGTTTGGCCCACCATAATCCGAAACAGGAAAGCCGTGCCGTTCGACTGGAGCGATCTGTCGAAAATGGCTCCAAAGAGGTAGTGGCGTGCTTCAGTTAAAATCAAAGCAGAGCGGTCAGAATCCAACCAGGCTGGTCTATACCATCACACTACTCGGTTTCAGTGTCGGGGTCATCATGGTTGGCATAATCTACTGGACACTAATGAAAATCCAGCAGGAACGCGAACAACTGGATGCCTTCCAGGTAAACATGACCCGCCTGGTTACATCGCTGGATACCCACCTGGCGCAGGGACGGGAAGACCTGGGGGCATTGCTGGCCAGAAAAGAAAACAAGAATGCCGACTGGTTAACGGAATTGTCCGATCTGATCCGGATGTACACCAACCTGACTGCTTCCGAAAACAAAGATGTTGCCAAGGCCGTCCATCAGTTGGCTGCCGTGCTGGTGCCCTTGCAAAATCTCAGGGAAATGGGCGAAAGCTGGTATATTCGAGACCATCAATTGTCTCTGGTTTTTCCTGCCACCCGGACTGCGGTGGATGATTCTCTGGGAAAAATGCGGGCAGCCATTATCAAGGCGGAAGGGCGGCAGCGCTTGCGGCATGCCGTCGAAATTCGCAGATATCACCAGGCAACCGGCAAAGACGCCCTTGAATTAGCCCGTGAAATCATCAACAATGTCAGCAGTCATACCAATATTACCACCGTAAAAACCGAGTTCGCGGACCTCGCTCTGCTGTGCGAACGGCTTATTGGTGAAAACCAGATCGACAACCTGGTAAACCTGAAAGACAATAAATTTAAATCGACCCTGGAACGATTGCGGCTGGGCATCAGCCAACCGAATCAACAGGAAGATTCTTCCGGATTCCTTTCGATTGCCATGCTGGACCAATTTGAACGCGAGCTTTTCGGTGACGCTTTTCACATGGATACCGTTCACCAGACAATTCTCCCGGGAACAGGGGGGCTCTACCAGTTGTGCCGGGAACAGCTGATCCTCCGGTCGGAGCGGGAGCAATTACAGGTGAAAACCAGCCGGCTGTTCGACGATATGCGTTCCATACGGCACGATCTGGTCTTGAAAGCGGAAACCATTGCGAGCCAAACTGCTGCCCGTGCCGAAGATACCCTCAAACGCTCCTGGGAGACCATGCTGACGCTGTGGCTGCTTGCCATGATTGTTTTTCTGACCCTTTCCGCCAGAATTGCCAAAACCGTTAAACGCCAGATAAAAGCCATCGAAACAACCAACGAAAATCTGAAACAGGAAATCGAAAAGCACAAGCGCACCCAGTCCGCACTGCTGGAAAGCCGGGAAGCCCTTCAAAGCGCCATGGACGGACTGGAAATTCGTGTGGAGGAAAGAACCTATGAACTCAAAGCCGCCAACGAACAGCTGGGCAACGAAATCTTTGAGCGCACGAAGATGGAAGAAATACTCCGCCTGCGGGGCGAAGAGTTGACCGGAGCACTGCAAAGCGCGCAAAACGCCAAACAGATATCCGAAAACGAACGGGATAAATCGGAAAAAATACTGGCGGAAGTAACCGAATCAAAACGAAGGCTCGAGATCCTTCTCTCGGACGCCATGGCCAGGGAAAAACGGATTCTTGAGCTAAAAAGGGAAATCAACAACCTGCTGATCGGGCAGGGTAATGAAGGCAAATACAAAGCCCCCCGCAAGGTGGCTGAATTTCTGGCTGAGCAGTCGTCCGGCCCCCCGGAAACTGCCGTTCCCGTGCACAGGAACACAATAAGGCCAAAGAAACCCATCAATCAAACAGGTGAGCTATGACCGCATCTATGTACTGGATATCCTGTGGAGGCTGCGGAGGAGACACCATCTCCTTCCTGAATGCCGCTTCTCCTGGTATTATCGAACTGTTTCAAGACTTCGGCGTCGAGCTTCTCTGGCACCCCTCTCTTACCGCCAACAGCCCCGGGAATCACCGGGAGCTTATCGAGGAAATCGTTACAGAAAAAAAGCCGCTCGACTTTCTCTGCATCGAAGGGACGATTATCCACGGACCGGATGGAACGGGGCTGTTCGATCAATTTGACGGCCGACCCAAAAAGGAATTGGTCGCCCAGCTGGCCGGGGTTGCGCGGTACGTCCTTGCCATCGGCACCTGTGCCTCCTTCGGCGGTGTCGGTTCCGGTAGAGAGATAGAAGGTACCGGTGTCCAGTTTTCAAAATGGGAAAAAGGAGGCTTTTTGGGAGCGGATTTTACCTCCACAAGCGGTTTTCCGGTCATCAATCTGCCGGGCTGCCCCTGCCACCCGGAAGTGATCGGCAGAACCATCATGACCATCCTGTCCGAGGCCCCCTTGCCCCTTGACAGCTACCACATGCCGCTGGAATGGTTTGGCACCCTAGTTCATCAGGGCTGTACCCGCAACGAATATCACGAATACCGTGTGGAGGAGGAGGGCTTTGGCGAAAGGGGCTGCCTTTTTTTCCATCTCGGCTGCCACGGACCGCTTGTCTATGGTCCCTGTAACAAGATCCTCTGGAACCAGCGCAGCTCCAAGACGCGCGTGGGGGTGCCGTGTTTCGGCTGCACCCGGCCCGATTTTCCACAGGACTATCCGTTTTATGAAACCAGAAACATTGAGGGAATTCCCCTGGAGCTCCCGGACGGTATTGATCGGGCGCACTATATGGCCTACAAGGGCCTAGCGGCAGCCGCGGCCCCCGGGCGACTCATCGAACGCAAAACAAAAATATAAAACGCGAAGGATACATGATGCCAAAGACTATCACCTTGAATATTCCGGTAAATCGTGTGGAAGGGGATCTGGAGGTTCGCCTGGAAGTTACGGATGGCATCGTTACGGATGCATGGAGCTCCGGAACCATGTATCGCGGGTTTGAAAATCTTTTGGTCGGCAGATCGCCACTGGATAGTCTTGTCCTGACACCCCGCATCTGCGGCATCTGTGGAACCGCCCACCTGATGGCAGCATCTCAGGCGCTGGAGATGATCCTCGGCATCACCCCGCCACCCGCTGCGATCAGGCTCCGCCACGTGGCCCTTATGGTCGAGAAAATTCAAAGTGAATTGCGGCACGCGTTTTTAATGTTTGCACCTGATTTTTTAAACCCCGCCTACCAGGACAACCGCTTGTTTGCATCGGCAATGACGCGCTACCGGCTCCTGCGGGGTAAAACCGTAATCGAAACGGTCCAGGCCACCAAGCAGCTGGTTGAGATTATTGCCATCATCGGTGGTCAGTGGCCCCATTCATCATACATGATCCCCGGCGGGATTACGTCCATGCCGAGTTCTGGAGATTTGCTGCAGTGCAGCCACATCCTGCGGTCATTTAAAAGCTGGTATGAAAGAATCATACTGGGATGTTCGCTGAAACGGTGGCTTGCCGTTAAAAGCATGTCCGATCTTGAAGAATGGATGGAAGAATCCGAAGCCCACGCAAACAGCGAAATCGGTTTTTTTATCCGTTTCAGTCGTGAAATCGGATTGGACCGGCTGGGCCGAGGATACGGCAATTTTATTTCCTACGGCGCGCAGGATCTGCCGCCCGAAATGACAGGCGACAACCGGAATGGAAGTCGCCTGATCTCCGGCGGGTTCAGCCGGGGAACAGACATCCTGCCGTTTTCCCAGGAGAAGATATCGGAACATGTCGATCATTCCTGGTTCGTTGACGACAGCGGCCGGCACCCCTTTGAGGGCGAAACCCGTCCTTGCGGTTCCCCTGCAGAAAACCGGAAATACTCCTGGGCCAAGGCTCCCCGATACGACGGCCTGCCGGTGGAAACCGGTCCATTGGCACAAATGGTTATATCCGGCAATCAATTGATTTCCGACCTCATCAAGCACCAGGGCCCCAATGTTTTCGTCAGAGAGATGGCACGCTTGGTGCGATCGGCCGGCTTGATCCGTACAATCGAAACCTGCCTTTCTAAAACCAACGAAAAAGAGGCCCATTACGTACCCACGGGAAAAATTGACGGGGGACAAGGGTTCGGGCTCGTGGAGGCCACCCGGGGAATATTGGGTCACTGGGTGGTTGTTGAAGATGGTAAAATAAAACGCTACCAGGTCATAACACCAACGACCTGGAATGCATCACCACGAGACGGGCAGGGGATTCGCGGGCCCTGGGAAGAGGCCCTGATCGGGTGCCCGGTGGCCGACAGCGCCAACCCTGTCGAAATAGGGCATGTCATCCGCTCTTTCGATGCCTGCCTGTATTGTACCGTACATGTTTTGGATGTCAGGTAACATGGATGCAAAGACAATTAACCAGGAAAATATAGCGTCTGTCATCGACGAGAACGTCATGTTGCGGGAGGAGGTCAGGGTTGCCCGCAGGGCTTCCGAAATCACCGCCAAACTGGTTGTGGAACAGTTTGTCAAAACAGAAAAATATCTTCAACGGCTGGAGGGAAACGCCGCAACGGAAAAAGAACTGCGGGAAGAGCTGTCCAAGAAACTTCGGGAAGCGGAAATACGCGAAAAGGAATTGGCCAAAGAGCGCAGACGGCTTGAAGAGATGCAGATTGCCGCCATAAACATGATGGAAGATATGGAGATTGCCCAGAAAGAAGCCGAAATCGCGAACCGGGCAAAAAGCGAATTTTTGGCCAATATGAGCCATGAAATCAGGACGCCTATGAATGCAATTCTTGGATTTACCGATCTGGTTCTGGGAGAGATCAAGGATGAACGTCATCGGCGCCACCTGGCCGCCATCGAATCCAGCGGACGCACCCTGCTGCGAATTATCAACGATATTCTCGATCTTTCCAAAATAGAGGCCGGCAAGCTTGAACTGCAAAACGAAGCGGCCAACCCCCATATCATCTTCCGTGAAATTAGCCAGATCTTCTCGCAAACCGCCCTTTCGAAAGGGATTGACCTTGAATTTCACATCGACCCGTCGATACCCGAGGATGTTCTGCTGGATGAAATTCGGTTGCGGCAGATATTGTTCAACCTGGTTGGAAACGCTGTTAAGTTTACGGACCAGGGATTCGTTCGATTGGCTGTCGAAAAAAGGAATATGGACAGGAAAAATAAAACATTTGAACTGATTATCACCGTTGAAGATAACGGTATCGGTATTCCCAAAAATCAGCAGGATCTGATTTTTGATACGTTCAAACAGCAAGACGGTCAACAGAATGCAAAATATGGCGGAACCGGGCTTGGGCTGACCATCACCAAACGACTGGTTGAAATGATGGGCGGCCGCATCAGCGTTGAAAGCATACCCGGAAAGGGTAGTGTGTTCCGGGTGGTTCTCGCCAATATTCAAGTGAGTACCCAGAAAAAAGCCGCACGGGAATCAGGGTATGCAGATTGGAAAACCATCGTCTTCGACCCCGCTGTTATTTTGATTGTAGATGATATCGAATACAATCGCGAACTGTTAAACGGCTATCTGGAGTCCTATCCATTTACCATCGTCACCGCCAAAAGCGGTCGGGAAGCCATAGAAAAAGCCCGTTTGCACCGTCCGAATCTGATTCTGATGGATATGAAACTGCCGGATATCGATGGATATGAAGCTACCCGGACCATCAAAGCGGATGAAACCCTGCAAGCCTGCCCGGTTGTCGCCATCACCGCCTTTGCCATGCTGGAGGATAAATCTCGGATCAAGAATTCCGGGTGTGACGGGTTTCTGGCCAAACCGATTCAAAAAGGTGACCTGATCCGGGAAATCGCCGGATACCTGCCGCACACCGTTCAGGACTCGGAAAAGATGGAAGCGGAAATCTTTTCCGGAGACTATCGAATCTCGGCAGCGGACCTCTCACCGGAAGCCAGACTAACACTGCCCGAACTGCTGGAAACGCTGCAACGGGATTTTATGGGCCCCTGGAACGGAATCCGGGAGGCTTTTATATTTCAAGACATGGAAGCCTTTGCCCAAAATATCATCTCTCTCGGAAAAGGATACGCTGTCGGAACCCTGGAACAGTGGGGTTGCCGCCTCAAAAACCAGGCGGAACAATTTGATATGGAGAATCTGCCGGGGACGGTGAACGCTTTCCCGAAGATACTGGAAAGCATATCATCAATTGTGCAGGAACGGGATTGAAGCCATGACGGAGACGGAAAACCAGAAAAAAGAGCGACAGCCAACAGTTCTGATCGTCGATGATACTCCCAGGAACATCAATCTGCTGGCAAACGTGTTGGGCCGGGAAGGGTATCTGATCTCGGCAGCGACCAGCGGCAAACAGGCTTTTGCAATCATCGAAAAAGTTCTTCCGGATTTGATTTTGCTGGATGTAATGATGCCCGAAATGGATGGTTTCGAGGTCTGCAAACGCCTCAAGGCTTCCCCCGGCACCAAAAACATCCCGATTATCTTTCTAACGGCAAAAACGGAACCGGAAGACATCGTCGCCGGATTTGAACTGGGTGCTGTTGATTATGTAACCAAACCGCTGACCGCCTCCGTACTGATCGCCAGGGTAAAAACGCACCTGGAACTGAAAATGATCCGGGAGCGCCAGGCGGAGATGATCGTCAGCCTTACAGAAGCACTTTCTAAGGTAAAACAGCTGTCAGGCTTGATACCCATCTGTGCCAACTGTAAAAAAATCCGGGACGACAAGGGATACTGGAATCAAATAGAAGCCTACATTTCGAAACATTCGGAAGCGGACTTCAGCCACGGTATCTGCCCGGATTGCACCCACAAACTATACCCGGAATTCCGGGCAGCCCGGGA
>CAZKYZ010000133.1:0-9265 GCA_964557055.1 uncultured Desulfobacterales bacterium | reverse complement strand
GATACCCTTTGTGGAAATGCCTCAGTTGACGAACCCGCCCAAGGGGTGGGTGGGAACCTGCAACCATTTTACGGTAAGTCCTGACTTTCCCTATTATTATACTTCACATGCGTCACCTTCCTATCGATACCGGCGCCTGACGGAATTGATGGAATCAAAGCCAAAATTAAGCGCAGAGGACAGCTGGCAGTTTCAACGGGACACCCGAAATGTAATGGCTGCCGCCATTGCGCCTGTTATGGCAAAAGCCTTACTGTCCAACGATGAAACCAGGGATATGGGGGAAATTCTATCCGCCTGGGATCATTGCGACGATCCGGAAAAAGCGGCCCCTCTGATTTTCCAGGCGGTATATCGGGAATTTGCCCTTCAGGTATATGCCGACGAACTTGGAGATGAGCTTGCCCTGGCCATGCTTAAGGTCTGGTACTTCTGGCAGGAGCGGCTCGGCCGTATGGTGGCGGTCGGCAGTTCCCCCTGGTTCGACAACCAAAAAACAGACCAGCAAATTGAAACCATGGAAGATCTTTTCGTAGCCGCCGCGAAAACAGCGAGGCGGGAATTGACCCCCGACCTGGGGCCGGTACCGGCTCGTTGGCAATGGGGCGATGTACACACCATTACTTACGTGAGCCCCATCCGCAGAACTGGTTTCGGCAGCGGTTTTCTGGGTGGGGGGACGCATTCTTTCCCGGGGTCCGGAGAAACCCTGCAGCGCAGTATTTATGATTTTTCCAAACCGTATGCGGTAACGGTCTCCGCATCCTTGCGGATGGTCGCCGATCTGGGTGATAAAGAGAAAGTGATGGCGGTATTGCCGGGGGGGGTTACCGCACGGGTTTTTATGGCCCACACCACCGACCAGGTGGAAGATTTCATGTCGGGTGAAAAGCAATACTGGTGGTTCAGTGATCGTGCCATTGAAGCGCATACGGTCAACACGCTTATGTTGGCACCCTAATAATGACGGTTCCGTAAAAAGTCCGATATCCGCGTTACGCGTATCCCTCGTCATTGCGGCGTACCATAAGTACGCCTCATTCTTCGGGATTCGCAAGCCTTGATCTCGAACATTTTACGAAACCGTCTGAAACATGACTTTTTACGAGTCCATCAATAATGATATATATCAAACTTTTGCTCACTGCCGTGTTCTGGGGCGGAACATTTATCGCCGGCCGCTCCATCGCCGGCAGTGTCGGCCCGTATTCCGCCGCATTTTTGCGGTTTGTAACGGCTTCCCTTTTTCTGGTCGTGCTGACGGTGCGCCGGGAGGGAAGATCCGCCCTGCCGCGCAAAGACCAGCTGCTATCCATACTCCTGTTGGGGGCGACAGGGGTGTTTGCCTACAATATTTTTTTCTTCAAAGGTTTACGCCTGATTGAAGCCGGTCGTGCATCCGTCATCATTGCCAACAACCCGGTGTTTATCGCCATTTTTTCCGCCCTGATATTCCGGGAGAGATTGGGACTGTTGAGGTCATGCGGGGTCGTGTTTTCTGTTTGCGGTGCGGTTGTAGCCATATCCAAGGGAAGCCTGTCTGTTTTTTCCAGCGATGCTTTTGGCTGGGGGGAGTTTTTCATTATGGGCTGCGTGGCCAGTTGGGTGACCTTTTCCCTCATTGGAAAAATGGTTATGGCACGGCTTTCCCCCCTGGTTTCGATAACCTACTCGGCTATTGCGGGTATGCTGCTGCTTGCCGTTCCCGCCTGGTATGAAGGTGTTTTTACAGCATACCGGCAGTATTCCGTTTCGGACTGGGTCTCCATTTTTTACCTGGGATTCTTCGGAACCGTCCTCGGGTTTGTCTGGTACTATGAGGGGATTGCCAAAATCGGCCCCACCCGGGCGGGGCTGTTCATCAATTTTGTTCCCATCAGTGCCATCGGAATGGCATGGGCGATTCTGGACGAACCGGTAACCTGGTCTCTGCTGTTCGGGCTCTTGCTGGTGACAACCGGAGTGTATTTGACCAATCGGCCGGACCATTAGATGGCACAGGGCCTAACAGGCTGCAGGCAACACCGGATTATATTATACGAGAAAGCAAATCTGTTTACAACCGACCGTTCGGTGCCGTAGGCAAAACGGAAATTTACGGTTGCAGACTTGTAACCGAAACAGATATATACAAGCCATCTGGAGAAACAAACCGCGGGGAATTCGGAATGGACATAATCAATATCAGCAATATCGGCAGTTTCGCTATGGGGGGCGGATTGTTTTTGCTGATGGCCCTTCTGGTGCTCATACGCATCAAATCCAACACTGCCAGAGATCTTTCCGATGTTGAAGAGAAACTGGCTGTTACCGCCGAGAAGTTGGAGGAACGGGAGAAAACAATTGTTTCCGCGGATGAGCGTATACATGCCCTGGATGGCCTGCTGAGCGAAAAGCAACGCTTGGAAATGGAACTTGCCAGGGAAAACGCCAAGCTGGAGGAACAGGTTGTTCATATCCCCGGCATGAAAAGTGAATTGGAAAGCACCAAAAAGACGGTTTTTGCCCTTCAGCAGGAAGTTCAACGCCTGTCCGCGGATCTGGCAACGGCAACAGAAAAAAACAAGCACTTTGCAGGTGTCGAGCAGGAAAAGCGGCAAAAGGAAGTGCAGATTGAAAGCCTGCAATCATCCATTGCTTCTCTGAAAGCCGGTCTGGCGGAAGCGGAGGCCAATCGGGAACAGGAAAAAAAGCAATTCCAGGAAAAAATCGTATTGCTTAACGATGCCAGAGACCGTTTGAAAGAAGAATTCGAAAATCTGGCCAATCGTATTTTTGAGGAAAAAAGCAAAACGTTCTCCCAGATAAACCGCGAAAATATGGACGGTATTGTCAAACCTTTGCGGGAGCAGCTCGGCGATTTTCGGAAAAAGGTGGAAGATGTATACGACCGGGAATCCAGGGATCGGGTTTCCCTGTACAACGAAATCAGTCATCTGAAAGATCTGAACCGGCAGATCAGTCAGGATGCCGTCAATTTGACCAATGCCCTCAAGGGGGACAGCAAAACACAGGGCACCTGGGGAGAGGTTATTCTGGAAAGGGTGCTTGAAGAGTCCGGCCTTGTGAAGGGAAGAGAGTACGATGCCCAGGTAAACTTGAAAGATGCCGACGGTCGGCGCTATCAACCCGATATCGTGGTCCATCTCCCGGACAAAAAAGATGTTATCATCGACGCCAAAGTTTCCCTGAAAGCGTGGGAACAATACTGCTCCGCCGAAACAGAACAGGACCGCGAAAAGGCCTTTCGGGCCCATCTGGATTCGATCCGGCTGCACATAAAGGGATTGAGCGCGAAGCAGTACGAGGAACTGGAAGCCGTGCGCAGCCTCGATTTCATCCTCATGTTCATCCCCATTGAGCCGGCGTTTACAGCCGCACTTGAGTCTGACCGGGGGCTGTTTGCGGAGGCGTTTGGAAAAAACATCATGGTGGTCAGTCCGACCACCCTGCTGATCACCCTGCGGACCATACAAAATATATGGAGATATGAATACCAGAACCAGAATGCCGAGGAAATTGCCAAACGGGCCGGCGAGTTGTATGATAAATTTGTCGGATTTGTCGATGCGCTTACAGATGTCGGCAAACAACTTGAAAAGGCGGGCGACGCCTATGAAACCGCCGTTGGAAGGCTCAGCACTGGCAAGGGGAACCTGATACGCAGGGCCGAGGCCTTAAAAGAACTGGGTGTGCAGTCAAAGAAAAATCTTTCCACAGAACTGGTTGAGCGGGCCGATCAGGTGCAGCTGCCGCTGGAAACAGAAAGCACCTGATTCAGGGGCTTTTACAGAAACAGCAGCTTGTACCCCTCCTGGTAGAGATAGAACCAGTGTACGCCGCCATCCCACACCAGCATCAGCCAGGCTGCCAGCGGACCGCAGAGCATGGCGATGACCGGACCCGCTGTCCAAACGCGAATGACCCGGCGGGATTTTTCGCGCAGACGACACAGGATTTCACAAATCCCCATTAAACTCAGATTGACGAACAGTACAATCAGGAATATTGGCCCCAGGCTGTAGTAGAATGCCTCACCGGTGGTGTAAACCTGGCTGGCGGTAAATGTCTGGTAACTGCATTCTGCCAGGAACGGGGCCAGGGCTGTCAGAGATCGCTCTGCCAGCGTAGCGTTGCGGGCATAGACCAGGGGATACGTCACCAGGGGCGACAGGAACAGAAGTAGGATGCCGCCTAGCCCGCAGGTCCATGCGGCCAGAATCGTAATTTCGGGTATTCCGAGTTTCCACGCCTGGGCATGGGTGATTTCCATAAACGCCCAGACTGCCAGGACCGTCAAGGAGGGAAAAAGAAACCGTCTGGTCCATGGTTGCCGGTATCGTATCCGGGGGAGACCTCTCACAGCTGTTTTCCTTCACGTAGTTGCTGCAACATGGTCTGCAGTTCAGGAAGCCGGGCACGTCCCGGTGGTGTATCAACAATGTTGTTCATTTCACGGGGGTCCTTTTGCAGGTCGAAAAGTTCACTGGGTCGACGCCCCTGAAACTCGATATACTTATAGCGTTCGGTGCGTACCGTTTGAATGCCCGGCACGCGATATGGATAGTCCGGGAAATATTCATAAAGCCATGCGGTTCGCCCAAGGGCGTATTCATTTTCAAGATAGGGCATCATGCTGCGACCTTCCATTTTGGCGGGGATCGGCAAACCGGCCAGATCAAGAAGGGTTGGCGCCAGGTCGATATTCAGAACCATCTGGTGCGCGGTGCGTCCTTTCTGGTCTGTTCGGCGGGGGGCCCGAATAATGCAGGGAACGCGAATGGATTCTTCATAGGGCCAGCGCTTGTCCATCAGCCGGTGTTCCCCCAGGAAAAAACCGTTGTCGCTGAAGTAAACAACGATCGTGTCATCCGCGATACCCAGCGTGCCGATTTTGTCGAGAAGCCGCCCGATTTCCAAATCCGTGGCATGCAGGGTTTCCATATAGTTTCGGTAGGTGCGTTCCAGGGGACCGAGCAGGCCGCAGTACAGCAGATCCGGGTTCATGCTGATCCACGTGTCCGCTTCGGGCGGCAGCGGCAGCGGGCTGTTTTTGTATATTCCGGCTACCCCCGGCGGGGGACGAAAATTGTGGTGGACGGCTTTGTGGGAAAGATACAGGCAGAAAGGTCCGTCGCGCGGCTGCGATATGAATGCGAGGGCATAATCGGTGAGTTCGGTGGTAATGTAGCTTTTTTTGGAGGGGACTTTTTTGCCGTCGACGATCAGTGGGCAGTCGAAATAGCGCCCTTGACCCGCCTGGACCGTGAAGGTGATAAAACGGTCCACACCGCGCAGGCGCGGCAGTTTTCCGGGCATATGCCATT
The DNA here is from genome assembly GCA_964557055.1 of uncultured Desulfobacterales bacterium. GTDB lineage: Bacteria > Desulfobacterota > Desulfobacteria > Desulfobacterales > CAZKYZ01 > CAZKYZ01. The sequence goes on along the minus strand of CAZKYZ010000133.1, from coordinate 3,938 downwards.
TCCCGATAAAAGCCGTATTATATCCGGCTTTTTTAAAGAGTTCCAGAAAAGTAACGTTTTCATCCCGCCAGGGCGTGAGATTGTTTTGCACACCATGCGTGTGGGCGGATTGACCGGTGAGAAAACTCGCCCGGCTGGGGGTACACAGACTGGTTGTGACAAAAGCGTTTTCGAATCGTACGCCTTCGCGGGATAACCGATCCAGATTGGGAGTCTGAACCACCGGGTGCCCTAAAATGCTCATGGCATCCCAGCGGTGGTCATCCGTCAGGATAAAGATAATATTCGGCGGTCGATGATTATTACCCCAGGATGTCTTTGGCAGGCAGATGATGGACAGCAGCAAAACCAGCAGGCTGCCTAGAAGGTATTGATGCCATCTCCCGTTCGGTCTAAAGAAACATTGTATTCGGTTCCTGATGTTCACACACACCGCCTTTCGATGGCTTTTTGGGGCTACTTTTCTATGGCACGTCATCCCAAAACAGATTATGCAGGGACTTTGGCAGTCCGCTTGACTGTATCGCCAATCGGTCCCCGCTTTCCGGGTGGTAAATGATCAGGCGGTCAGCATGCAGTCCCAGTCGCGAAAAATTGTGCGCCTTTTGCAGATATTCGGACGAACGGAGACTTCCATAGCGTGTGTCACCCACAACGGGGTGCCCGGCCAGTTTGGCATGCCGTCGGATCTGGTGTTTTCGGCCGGTTTGCAGCAGGCAGGCCACCAGCGTGTAATGCCTGGAATGATCCAGGATCCGGTATCGGGTCATGCAGGCTGCCCGGGGACCGGCTCCTTGCGGATTGTTTCTACCGGCCGCTTCTTTGGAAAGTTCCCACCGCCACAGACCCCACTGCTTCCCGTCTGCGACAGGGGCGACACTGCCGTGAAGAACAGCGATATATTCCTTTTCCACGCTGCCCTCACCAAATTGGCTGGAGAGTATCCGGTGAATGTCTGGTCTGAAGGACATAAGGACAACACCGGAAGTGTGTCGGTCAATTCGGTGGACCGGATGAACTTGCGGCAGTTTTTCCCCGTCTGCGGTGCTGTGAGATTTCAGAGACGCATGCATAAAATCGGCCACACTGGAACAGAGATCACGGCCGTGGTCATTATGAACACTCATCCCGGCCGGCTTTTCCACCGCAATCCAGCCGGGTTCAAAATGGAGAATGTAGATGGAAAGATTGTCGGTACTGACAATGGTACCCTTCACCCCGGTTGGTTGCCGACAATCCATTACCCGTCACTTTTTTTTAAGGGCCTGCATCAACTGTCCCATGGAATCTTTCAACTCCACATTTTGGGTTCGCAGTTTGTTGATTTCAGATGTGTATCTGTCAACCTGCAGTTGAAATTCATTTTTCAGGATTTTTTCCCGGTCGGCGAGCTCTTTTTTGACCCATTTTTCCAAATCTTCACATTTCTCTTGCCACATCTCTTCCGTCTGGCCGACGGTTTCCATCAGCACGCGGATCTCCCTGTGGGCTTTGCGTTCCTCAACCTGTTTTTGACGTTTCAGAAGGACAATCCCAAAAATTGTCAGCGCGGCGATAATGACCAGCCAGAAAATCATTTCCGTCAGTCTGTTGAACATGGAGGTGGTTTCAACGGCAAGGGCCGGCGGTGCTGTCAGGCAAATAAACAGAATCGTTTGCGCGGCGATTGTCGTTTGAATGTTCTTTTTCATAATTCCCGTTTTGTTAACCGTTTTTGCGGTGGTTGGCCCCGGAAAGATAATCCTTCCGCATTATGCCATGAACGATGGGCCGTTTCTCCTCTATCGGCGGCGTAAATCCAAACACGATTTTGAGAAAGTCCATTGTGATTCGAAAAGTGGCTCCCCACAAAAACTCGGAACCTGTGGCGTCTTGATGGCGGAAGCCGGGAAAGTCCTGTTCGCGGCCGTGACCACTCGTCCGGTCGGGGGTATTTATTTTCAGGCGGTATCGAAAATAGTTTGCCTCATTTCGCAACTGTTTTATTGGAATACAGACAAGTTTGTCAACTTCATGGTTGAGCACAAACCGTTTTCGCCCGGAAATCCAGCCCGCCAACGGACAGATCGTCCTGTCAAAAAGAACCAGCCGCTGCTCCGGCAGCGGGCCTAGAAAGGTCAGCGAGAGCGGATTCATCCGCATTTCTTCAAATGCCTCCCGAAGACCGGTTGCCAGATACAAGCGCAGCAGTGCTGTCCGCTCCGGACAGTTTTTTTGCCAGTCCCGCCAGTGACCCCATCGGGATAACGGCATGCGGGGAAGCGTCAGAAACCTGGATAACAGTCTGTCTCGATGGAAGGACACACCGCCTCCGGGGCAGCAAAGATCGCCGGGCTGCTTGATCGTGTTCGAACGTTTGTTCAAGATCAGGCAGGGTTCCTCAGCCCGGCTGCCCGGCTGGGGCGCCATTCCCAGCAGGAACAGGACAACGGAAAGACCGGAAACCGGCCGTTCCCCGATTCCGGACCGGCAGAAAACACCGCACTCTTCATTCAGGGCTTTATCGATACGGGCAACAAGCTGTCTTGTTGTGTCGGCCGGAACGTTCATCTTAGAACCGCTCGATGATTTCGCCCTTTTGAATGAAGGTGCGAATATCGTTGCGGATACCGGCATTCACCATGACGGCAGATTTGAGCAGCTCCGTTACCGGATCTTCCGGTCCCAGAAGATCCGCCGCTTTTTTATAAAGGGATTCCCCCTGCTGCTGATAATTTTCGATTTCTCCCAGAAGGCCGACCCGGCGGCGGTGCTTTTCTTTTTCCGCCTGAATAACGGGCAGTAATCGCTGGATGGAATATTCGACCAGTGCATCCCGGGAAGCACTGAAATCCCTGGAAACTTTTTCCAGGCAAGACAATGTCCTCCTGCTGAGTACATATGTTTTCTGAATTCTGCTCTCCCTTCCGAATGGGTTCTGTCCCAGCCTGCCGGCAATGGTTCCCAAAGATTCGTCATTTTCGAAAAGGTGGTCGAACAGCGATTTTTGTTTGATTCCCAGATGCAGGGACACGACACTGATCGCTTCAATGGCCCTTTCCGATAATTTGAATGTGGCTCTGACGGACTGGCGGCCTCTCAGCTCCGATGAGGAAGGGGGCGGCAGCGAAAAGTGAATCGATTGTTTTTTAATAATTTTTGTCATAAAAGCGTATTCCTCCAATCCTCCGGATTGTAATGACGGACACCAGTTGTCTGAGCGGAATAAAAAAATAAGTAATGCACAGAATACAGACAATAGATTATTTGTTTTTTATACAAAATATGCTGGGGGGTCAAATTTAAAATGAGTGCGGACAGGATTTACCAAAGCGAATCCTGTTTTTTGTCAACATACCGGCTTGACAAGGGTCGCGTTGAACGATAGATAGTGTCCGTCCATATAGGAGGAATCTGTTGTGAAACGTTCCATGGCGATCTATATAGCCGCGGTGCTGGCCGCCAATTACACGGCTACCTGGTTTATACCGCTACCCGTATTCGGCATGGTTTCCGTTGGGACCATGATTTTCGGGATTACCTTTACCCAGCGGGACAGGGTACACCGTCACGGTCGTAAGGCGGTGTATTCCATGATTTTTATAGCTGCCGCCGGGATGATTCTGGAATCGGTGTTTCTGGGGGTCGAATGGCGGATCATACTGGCCTCCTTTATCGCGATCGTATTGAGCGAGACCGCTGATACGGAAGTGTATCAGAAGCTTCTTCATCGTCCGTGGCTGCAGCGGGTGACCGGCTCCAACCTGATCAGCATTCCGCTGGACAGTCTCCTGTTCAACCTGATTGCATTTGCCGGGGTTTTTGCACCGCTGCTGCTGATTCAAATCATTTTCGGGGAAATTGTCACCAAGTTTGCCACCGGTGGGTTCGCCGCGCTTTTTAGAGGCCGGGAAGAACGTGCGAAAACAGCCATGTCCGGATCGTGATCCCATCAATGC
>CAZKYZ010000132.1:0-9315 GCA_964557055.1 uncultured Desulfobacterales bacterium | reverse complement strand
CCTGTTCCATACACGACCCCAAAGCCGCCATTGAATATGCGACCCGGCTGAATGAGCTCCGTAAAAAAGTGGCGGATACCATGTTCCTTGTCATGCGGGTCTACTTTGAAAAACCCCGGTCAACCGTCGGCTGGAAAGGTTTGATCAACGATCCCCTGATGGATGGATCCCGGGATATTTCGGAAGGACTCCGCATCGCACGGAAAATGCTTCTGGAAATTACCGAAATGGGCCTTTCCACGGCTACCGAATTGCTGGATCCGATTATCCCGCAGTATATTTCAGGACTGGTCTGCTGGGCAGCCATCGGCGCACGCACAACAGAATCACAGACCCACAGGGAAATGGCCAGCGGGCTCTCCATGCCGGTGGGTTTCAAAAACGGCACCGACGGCGATCTGTCCACCGCCATCAACGCCATGACTGCCTCCGGATCGCCCCAGAGCTTTTTGGGGATCGACGCGGAGGGAAAAACATGCATCGTCAAAACCACCGGAAATCCCTGGACCCATATTGTGCTCAGAGGCGGCGTCCGCCCCAACTATGACACCGTCAGTATCCGGGAGGCGCTCAGCCAGCTGCGCCGCAAAAACCTCAGGCCCACGGTGATGGTGGATTGTTCACATGCCAACTCCCAAAAAGATTTCACGATCCAGCCAATCGTCTGGAACGATGCGCTCAATCAACGGTTGACGGGGAACAGCGCCATCATCGGCATGATGCTGGAAAGCAACCTTCGGGAAGGTAACCAGAAAATATCGGATAACCCCTCAGACATGGAATACGGTGTATCCGTAACGGATGCCTGTATTTCCTGGGAAACCACCGAGAAACTGATACTGTCGGCTCATGACAGGTTGTCTGCAAAATAAATATTTGGATATTTTATTTATATTTCAAAATGTTATTAATTTTTATCCGCCTGAAAATTTGACATTTGGCAGCCTTTTATCGATACTGGAGGTATGCATACCTCCAGTATCGACATCCTGTACCAACCGGAGCTGAAAGCCCCCCTCCTGGTCACGGGTTTCCGGGGCTGGAGTGATGCCCTTGGCGTCGCGACCGGACTGGTTGGCTACCTCATACGGAAGCTGAACGGTAAACGATTCGCTCAAATATCTCCAGACCACTTCTTTCGCTATGATCAGAACCGGCCGACAGTGGAAATTGTCAACGGAGCCATCTGCAGCTATAAGCCTCCCGAAGGGGTTTTCTATGCCGTAACGAGCCCCAACATGCAGAGAGATCTTATTATTTTCCGCGGGGATGAACCCACGCTTGCCTGGGATCTTTTTGCCGCGACGCTTCTGGACCTGTGCGAAAAACTCGGTGTGGACACCGTCGTCAGCGTCGGCGGCCTGTTCGATCAGGTCCTGCATACGGATCGCGTGATCTCCGCTATCGTATCAACGCCCGCCCTGCAGCAGCACTTAAAACGGTTTGGGGTCGTTCCAGCCGGCTATACGGGTCCTACAGCCGTTCACACGGTTGTCCAGGCGGCAGGCGCCGTCCGCAAACTCGACTGTTACAGCCTCTGGTGCCATTGCCCCATCTACATTCAAAACGCCCGCCATTTCGGCTATATATCCGATCTGGGATCACTGCTGTCTTACCTTGGAAATTTCAGCCTGGATGTTGGAGAACTGGAGATGGGCTGGCAAACCATGCTGGAAAAGATCGATCAGATGGTGGCCGGCAACAGTGAAATCCAGGATATCGTCAATAAAATTCAATCCTCGGCCACCGTTGGGCTGGCGGGTTCCAGCCCCCCTTCTTTTGCGAAAGGCGGAAAAATTATCGACCTTAAGGATTTTCTGCCACCCCGGGCGCCGGAACCGGAATAGCCGGGGGCAGCCGGCATACCCATCCGAAAGCGGTAAACCCCCTTGCAAAAACCCATTTAATCCCTACTTTATTGCCAACTGTACCATAAATGTGCATCGCTTTGTATGAATCGATCCGTTAAAACCGACTTTAACCCTATCAAATGTATTACCATAGCCGCATGACAGATGCAAGCATCGAAAAAAAGTCGTCCGCCGTCTCCCTTTCCGATATGGAAATTTTTATCTTTCCGGATCTCATGTACAGTCTTTTTTTGGCCAATATCATGTCTCCCAGGATCTGGCGATGGCGCAACGATCCCTGGTTTGACGGCATCAGAAAAATGAAACCCTATCGTCGCATCACCAGGGTCAAGCAGTTCATCATGAACAATTACACGTTCAATCTTGACCTCGAAACCTGGGGGCTGACCACCAAAGACAGAGAACTGGCGCGTTTTAAAACATTTATCGACGCCGATATACTGGCCCGCTCGAATGCTCTTTTCGGGTATGAAGGCGACAAATATTATTTTGACATCGACATCCGCAGCCACTTCGGCCTGCAGGAATATACCACCGATGTGATACCGTACTGGAAAACGGAAACGGTAGAGGCTATGGATGCCTTTGCCCACAAACCCGGATACCCCACCGGTGCCGGGGAATGTGTGTCCCTGGCTGCCTTGTACGCTGCCGCGATGTTTATTGTCGCCCGGATTCCCCTTTCTGATATTTTTTTAATGGCAACGCCGCTGCACTCTCAAAATTTTATCGATGTGAACGGCGGAATCCTGACCAACAACCGCCGGCTGGTCACCAAAAACATGTGGTTTAATGGAACAGCCCTTTCCGCCCAGGCCCGACGGGCCCTGGAAAATGAACGTGTGACCCTGGTTTCCCATGAGTCCGGCCATATTCACTCGATTTATGATACGGCAACCATTTCTCCGAATGTCTACCGTCATTTTTGTAAACATCTCAGGAGCTACCTCAAACAGCCGTTATCCGCCGAACTGTTGGGCAATTTTTTGCGGCATACCCGTGACCTGCAAAAATGTTTTCAGTTGCGCTGGAATCTGTATGGGCAAGACAAATACATCGGCCTGGAAACCGTGTTCGCTTATGAACACGGAAGCCCTTACCGAATGAATGACAACACCAGGGATAAACTGCTTGGTGAAATTGAAATGTCTGAATTTAAATCCGGCCTGCTGGGGAATCGGATGATCATCAACGATCTGGAAGAGTACACCCGCGAAAACACCATCGACCTGACAAACCCCGACCACCTGAAACAGTTTGAAAGTCAGTTCAAGGAAGGTTGTGCTGAAAGCCGCACGATCATCGACGCCATTACCCGCTTTGCCATCGTTGAACCGCGTCTGCCGGATGAAGGCAAGGTTACGTTCACCCCTTACGAAGAGCCACTGGGTATAGAAACCGATATGGAACGGGAGGAGATTATCCGCCGCCTGGAAGACATCCGCCCCAAAAACGAGATGGCGGAAATGGCTTTCTATGTCTATCGGGATCTAAACCGCTCGGAGGTTGAACCGTTTATCAAAGCCGCTGTTGAACGAAATCCGGTTTCCGTCAGCAAAACCGAAGAGCTGAGCTATGCCGACGTGAAGTGTGACCTGGATAGAATGCCGAACATATCCATTTACGATGGAGACGGCCGTCTGGCCCAGCCGGATGAGGTCTGGAATTTTCACCGCGGCGACGGTGCCGAAAAAGCATTGCTCATGGCCGATGTCATTCGCAATCGCGAACCGGAAGCCGGCCTGCGCATTAAAATCGAACCGGAGACGGCTCTTCTTTTTGCCGGCAAACAAACATATCGGTTTGCAACTGCCAAAAACCTGAAGCCACGGGAGTGGACGATCCCGTCCGCTAACACAGATATTGCACGCCCTTGAAGGGGATAAATTATTGGGATCACGGAAACAGCCTGAATGGGCGTCAACCCAGGGGATTGATTTCGATAATCCGCCGGACCGGGCCGGCTCGCACAGCCTGAAATGGGATCGCTATAAAAATACGGACATCATACCGCTGTGGGTTGCGGATATGGATTTCCAATCTCCCCCGTCCGTTGTGGAGGCCCTTTACAAGCGCGTGGGTCACGGTATATTCGGCTATTCCCGCCCCCCCAAATCCACACTGGACACCGTCCGGAAGATGCTGGCCGATACCTATCGATGGGAGGTTAAGCCGGACTGGATCGTCTGGCTACCGGGTTTGGTGTGCGGGCTGAATGTCGCCTGCCGCGCCGTCGAAAAATACGGCAACCGCATCGTATCTATGGTACCGGTATATCCACCCTTGCTTTCCGCTCCCGGCCTGTCGGGAAAACAGCTGGCGACGGTTCCCCTGATCCATAAAAAAGCAGGCTGGCGCATCGATTTCGATGCATTCGAAAAAGCCATGACCCCCGCCACAGCAATGCTCCTGCTGTGCAATCCGCACAACCCCGTGGGGCGCATGTTCGAATCCGCAGAACTGGAACGACTGGCGCAAATCTGCCTCGATAACCGGGTAGTGATCTGTTCGGACGAAATTCATTGCGATCTGATCCTTGATCCGACCCGCAAACATATCCCCATCGCCACCCTCGGACATGCGGTTGCCAAACAGTCCATCACCCTCATGGCCCCCAGCAAAACATACAACATTCCTGGTCTGGGCTGTTCCTTTGCCGTAATCCCGGATAAAGATCTGCGCCGGCAATTCAATGCCGCGGCCAGGGGAATTGTACCGGATGTCAATCTGCTGGGATTCACGGCAACCGAAGCGGCTTATACCGGCGGCTCACAATGGCTGGCAGACACACTCGCCTACCTAAAAAAAAACAGCGACCTTGTGTACAAAGAGATCAACAGCCTGCCGGGCCTTTGTACCGGTCCGGTGGAAGCAACCTACCTGGCATGGATTGATGCACGGGGCCTTGGCCTGGAAAATCCGGCTGTTTTTTTCGAAAACGCGGGGGTCGGTCTGTCAAACGGCAGCGATTTCGGTACGGACGGGTTTGTCCGCCTCAATTTCGGCTGTTCCCGGGCCCTGCTCGAAAAAGCGCTCAAACGCATGCGCAGCGCTGTTGTGGACCTGCAGAATGGAGCATAGAAACGGTGAGTAGTAAGTGGTGAGGGGATTGGTTCATGGCTCATAGCTCATGGTTGATGGCGAAAAGCATAGGGCAGAGAGCATGGAGCAAAGAGTGGTGAGTAGAAAAAGCAGGGGTCGATGGAAAAATGGGATTGCCACAGAGGACACAGGGGGAACCCTGTTTTCCCACAGAGGCGCTGAGGAGACCTAATAAAATCCGAAGCACGAAACAGTGTCAAAAGTTCCATGATCCAATGACCGGAATGGAAAAAGGTGCGCGGTTAAAAAAAATCCTTCAAAATGGCGATGTCGCTCATTTTTTTGTATTCCGCTTTATAAGTTGTTGCTAACAGCCTACAGCCGAAACCCCTTCAGCCTGTTTTTTCCCATTGCGGCACGCCGAGCATCGCAGGAGCGGGCGAAAAAGGAGCTGTGGACTGTCTGAGCGAAGCGCGTTTCCACAACGAACGACCGCCCGCCGCAGACAGTCTCATATCAATTCGGGTTGACAAGGCTGGTATTTTTCGGTAGTACCCAACCCGCAGGGCCGTATTGGCGGCCCTGTTTTTTTGGGTTTCGACAAGGATAATATGAACAAACAAAATCAGAAAGAAGTAGCCCGACGCCGGACTTTCGGCATCATCAGCCACCCGGATGCCGGCAAAACCACCCTCACGGAAAAACTCCTCCTTTACGGAGGTGCCATTCAAATGGCCGGTGCGGTCAAGGCTCGCAAAGCGTCCCGGCATGCCACCAGCGACTGGATGTCCATTGAAAAAGACCGTGGAATATCCGTGACCACTTCCGTAATGAAATTCAATTATCGGGATTATGAAATCAACCTTCTAGACACTCCCGGCCATCAGGATTTCTCGGAGGATACCTACCGTGTCTTGACCGCTGTCGATAGCGCCCTGATGGTAATCGACAGTGCCCGCGGTGTGGAACCCCAGACGGAAAAACTGATGGAAGTCTGCCGAATGCGCAACACACCGATCATGACGTTCATCAACAAGCTGGACCGGGACGGCATGGCGCCGCTGGATGTGCTGGGGGATATCGAAGACAAACTGCAGATTGAATGCACGCCGTTGTCATGGCCAATCGGCATGGGAAAACGCTTCAAGGGTGTTTACAATCTCTACCGCAAGGAGCTGCACCTGTTCACCCCGGGGCAGGAGACCAAAACCGAAGACGGGCTGGTATTCAGCGACCTGTCGGATCCGCTGCTCGATGAACTCCTGGGCAGTCAATCTGATGAACTGCGTCAAGAAGTCGCTCTCCTGGAAGGGGCGGCCAGTCCCTTTGAATACGAACACTACCTTACCGGCACCCAGACACCGGTGTTCTTCGGGAGTGCGATAAATAATTTCGGTGTCCGCGAACTGCTGGATGCCTTTGTGGAGATGGCGCCGCCGCCTGGTCCCCGGAAGGCTGGTGAAAGGGAAGTGTCTCCGCAAGAATCCATGTTCTCGGGGTTCGTCTTCAAAATCCAGGCAAACATGGACCCCGCTCACCGGGACAGGATTGCCTTTTTGCGTATATGCTCCGGTAAATTCGAGCGGGGCATGAAAGTAATGCATCACCGTATCGGCAAGCAGATTTCCCTGTCCAATGCCACCATCTTTATGGCCCAGGACCGGGCCAATGTCGAAAAAGCCTATGCAGGAGACATTATCGGCATTCACAACCACGGAACGATTAAAATCGGGGATACTTTCACTTCCGGAGAAGTGCTCCGCTTTACCGGTATTCCCAATTTTGCCCCGGAACATTTCATGCAGGTCCGGCTGAAAAACCCGCTCAAGACCAAACAGCTTCAAAAGGGACTGGTGCAACTGGCGGAGGAAGGCGCCGTCCAGGTATTTCGACCGGTGCTTAGCAACGCCTATATCCTGGGGGCTGTGGGTGTTCTCCAGTTTGACGTCACCATGGCCCGCCTGAAATCGGAGTATGATGTGGATGCCGTTTATGAACCGGCCAACTATGCCACAGCCCGGTGGGTCACCTGTGAAAACGGCAAGAAACTGGCCGAATTCGAGAAAAACCGTCAGGACAGTCTGGCCCGGGATTCAGAAGGCCATCTTGCCTATCTGGCTCCCAGTCAATGGCGCCTCGGATACGATATGGAACAGTGGCCGGATGTCGTCTTTCACAAAACCCGTGAATATGGATAGGCGCTGTTCGGGGTTTCGGGAGTATGGTTGAACACGCCGTCCTATACGTTACCGATGCCCTTTCTTTTTCCACACCGATTAACGATTCCGAAGGGCGATTTCCAATTCCTGAATCCCAAAACCTTTTTCTGAATATTTCATTGGTTTCGGGGCTCACAAGCTCAATATTGGTTGACGTCTGTTGGGATACGACTATAATAAATGTGTGTTATTATTCCTGGGCGGTTAGCGATTAGTCGGTCGGTTTTTAAAAGGAATGGAAGATCATCTGAATCTTACCATACCCGAAATGATGATTGAAACGAACAGGTGCATGTGAAAGCCCTTTTTGTCAACTGGAAACAAAAAGCCATCGATTCATGGAAAAAGACCTATTCACGATTCCTGAAAATCAGGGGCAACCCGAGGGAAATCGCGCTGGGGTTTGCTTTGGGCCTTTTCGTCGGAATGACTCCCTTTATGGGAGCGCACACCATTATCGCCGTTTTTTTTGCCGCCATCTTCGGCTGGAATAAAATATCGGCGGCCATTGCCGTCTGGATTTCCAATCCTTTCACCGCTCCGATCGTTTACCCGGTCACCTATTTCGTCGGTTCGCTGATTACCAGACATGGGAACGGTGGCGGCCCCATACCCGATTTCAGCGGATCCAAAATTCTGTTCTTGCTCCAAAAAAGCCCCGGGATCCTGTGGACACTGATACTTGGAGGAATCATCGTCGGGATTCCACTCTCCGTCATCGGCTATAAACTATCCTTTACAGCCGTCAAGAAGTATCAGGACGACATTAAAGTCAAATTAGCCCAGCGTAAAATCAAAAAGGCGTCGACACAAATCACCCGTATACGGAAAAAGAAAAACCGAAAAGGAACCAATAATCATCTATGAATCCATTTGGCCGCCACTGTTGTGCCTCTTTTTTCTGTTGTTTGGGCCTGATCATGGGCGCATTCCCACTTTATGCCAATGAATCGGAAAAGGAGATAGTCCAGGCGGTTTTAAACCAATGGATAAGGGGCATAAACCAAAAAGAACTGACCCTGGTAATGGCCACCTACGATTCGTCTTTCGTGTCGGACGGACGGGATTATGCCTATATACAGAGTGAGTTTCAACAGTACTTCGAAGCTTCTTCATCCATTTCTACGGAAATCTATAATCCGGAAATTGTCATCGACCATGAACAGGCCCGGATAGGCTTTGTCCAGTTAACGCACACCGACCAGTTATCCGATATCGGCCGGAAATCCATGACTCTCGTCAAACAGGAGGGCCAATGGAAAATCCACGCTGAGTCTTTCGAATCCCTTGTGGGCTATCTGCGATTGTCGCCGAAAGATAAAATCGATCTTTCCTTAACCGATCTTGGCCGTAATCCGGAGAAGATCGGAAACGACTCCAACGGCATCCCTATTCGTTCCAGCGAGCAGTTTCTGACGGTGCGGGGGATTAAATATCAACTGGTGAAAAAGGGGGTTGAAAGTGTCTGCCTGGAGTGCGATCGCCGATTCAGGCCTGTTGTTCAAGGAATGGAAGGCGAAACACCTAAAATTGTCATTGAACTGTTTTCGGTTGCCGATTTTAAAGGGCCTGCCCAGGTTCCCCTTAAAACCGGGATAATCAAGTCCATCCGGACCAATTATGACTCCCCGGACCGAACACTGCAGGTGGCCCTCGAAATCGCTCCCGGCGGCAACTACACGGTAGAACCGGTGTATTTCGACATGCTCAACACCTTCTGTGTCGCGGTCAAGGCCCCCGGCGTACCGGCACTACTCAGAACCGACAAGCCCAAGCCGACCATCACCATAGAAAAACCGGAATAGGTGAAGGGCAAAGGCAGTGAGTAGAAAAAATAAACAGCAAGTTCAAGGTTCATGGAAATTAGCCTCTTAGGCTGAAGGCTATTAGGTGTCCCGACCTAAACTTAACAGTATGTTATCACAGATTTTCAGAAACCCTTCTCACCGTTGATGAGTCGGAGCTGTCACCGGAAATTGAGCTGAGATTTTGCCTGTGATTTTCAAAAGCAATCGCAGATTTCACTCACAACCCAACGACCACTACATCTTGATGTGTAACTGATGCTTATGTTCGGTATGGTTGATCTTTGGATTCTGGTCGGAACTCAAGGATAGGGATAATTATCCTTGATGCCGGCCGCATTCAACGATACGCACTGTATCCTGAATCAAATCAGCTTC
>CAZKYZ010000131.1:0-9387 GCA_964557055.1 uncultured Desulfobacterales bacterium | reverse complement strand
CGGTTCTGAAGCTCTCCGGCTTTTGCAACGTTAAGGTAAACACCAGCTTGTTCCAGCATTCTCCATCTGCGCTTGCTAATTTCCACCAGCTTTTTTTGGGTATGTATTTGCCGGAGCAATCGTACGTCGAAATTAAAAAAAAATTAAAATCGCGAAGTCCCCCTTTTTACTTGTTTATTTTGCGGCGATTTTTTTGCCTTTTCCGATAGATATGTTATAATAAAATATATGAAGGCGGTTTCAAAACCCGGCAATTTGCCGAAAGATGCTACCAGAACCAACGAAAACACACAGCCCAGCGAGGGTGGACAGGTGCCATTGACGGTTCGCAGCACAATGATGCGGCAGTGGACACGGGTGTAAAAGTTTCTACCTGGATCACAAAACGAAAGCGGGAGAGAGAAGAATGAGCGATTTTTTGGGGGGGGAGCATGCAGAGAAACCAATTCTGAAACGGATTGGAAAAGCGATTCAATTCTGGAGGAAGCTGGAAGGTCACGACCAGTTCAGCTTTTCTGAAGAATTGGGTACTGTTCGGTCGTATGTAGCCAGACTGGAATCCGGCCATACCGGTGTATCGATCACACGCATCGGCACCATTGCAAGGCTTTTAGGTGTTGATACTTTTACACTTATGGCAGGGATACCGGAGCTGGGTGAAGTTAACATCCTGTTGGACCTATATAACAACTCTGACTACGAATTGACCAAAAGAGAGTTGGAGGTGCTGTTCTGCTCACGGTTGCCGGGGCGAACCGTCACCAGGGATTACTATACCAACATGCTGGCGATTTACCGGTCGGGGGTCTTTACCCGGTAGCTGCTTCCGGTTTGTGATCCCGCCAGGCCCGCCGACAAAGACGGTGTTCGGGTGTCTGTAGTTGCCTAACCAAAACAGGCGGTCGAACGGTATTCTTGTAAAGCGGCCCCCCTGCGCCTTGGATCTGACGATTACTATATTGCGATCACACAGGGTTTACTGCACGTCAAAAGGTATAACCAGGTGATATGCATCGCTGTCGAGCTGGACGTTCACCTTTTCGCCACCCCTTTCAAACACCTTCAGCATGCCTTTGTTGGTGCTTAATACATCGGCGGTAAACCCTCTGATACCCCTTTCTTTGGCAAGCCGAATCAGCATAGCGTACATGTAGGAAGCGATTCCCAGGCGTTGGTAGCCCTCATCAATGACAAAAGCGACATCCGCAAATTTACTGCCGGCTTCCCTGGCGTAGCGTGCCTCTGCGACAAGTTGCTCACTGTCGTGACTGCCGGCCAGACCGACAATGGACAGGGTTTGTGAAAAATCGATATTGACATACTCCTGCATACGGGTATGCGGCATGGTTTTAATGGAGGTAAAATACCGGTAATAGACCGCCTGGTCGGAAAAACGATAGAAGAGCCGTCGCATTTCTTCTTCATCCGATGGTTTTATAGCACGAAAACGAATGTTTATACTGTTTTTAAAGGTTTGGTCGGCACTGATTTCAGAAGGATAGAGATGTGCGCTTTCAACGATAAAAACCTGGTCTTTATACAGAATATTGGCGTCCTTGGCCTGGTCGATCAGCCCGGAACGATCGTCGGGATGAGCGATTTCGATGAGCGCCTGGGCACGTTCGCGTACGGATCGGCCGGAAAGATGGGCGATTCCGTATTCTGTGACAACCAGATCCACTGAGTCCGGCAAATTAAGCTGGTTGGGAAAAGTGGTGAGCGAGAGCCGGACATTGGCGTCCCCTTCCCGGTTTCGGCTGGGAAGTGCAAAAACAGTGGAACCACCCGGGGATATTTCGGCCCCGTTAAAGAAATCCATGGCCTGTCCCGGGCCGGCAGTAACGCTGCCTTTGCCCATATGCAGGGCAATACAACCGGAAAGGTCCACTTTTCGAACGGGGACGATGGTAATAAAATTGGGGTTTTTCCCGATCACCATCGGATTGAAAACGGTATCAATGGCTTGAAATTCCACCAGTGGATTGAGATCCAGCCACTGGAACAGATCGTTGGATCCTATGGCGTAAGAAGTGAGTGACTTGCCCCGGAAAGTCTTTTTGTGGCGGTTGGAGACGGCCCCGCTCTTGACCAGATCCATCAGCGCATCGGTGAAAAAAGGTGTGTGGATTCCGAGGTTTCTGCGGTTTGTGAGGTGCCGGCTCAATGCTTCAAACAGCGGCCCGATAGTAAAGCTGATGCAGCTGCCGTCATCAATCACAGCAGCCACATTTGCGGCCACCCGGTCGAAAACCTCATCCACCGGCCAACGACAGAAATAGATTGGAGGCTCCTCGGTGCGCACCAGATAGTCGAAGTCGGACATGGGAATAAAGGTGTCGCCGAAGGTGCGCGGTACGGACGGTGTAATCTCCCCGACCACCATAGCGGCCTGCTGGATGGCCTGGCGGGCTACATCCACGGAAATGCCGAGGCTGCAGTAACCGGCCTGGTTCGGTTCGCTTACTTGGATGAAGGCCACGTCGATGGGGATTCGCCGGCTTTTGAGAAGGCGCGGAATGGCTGAAAAACGGCTAGGAATCAGGTCGACACGTCCGGCGGCGATCGCTTCATTGGCTACCCATCCGGAAAAGAAAGTCTTCAAGCGATACCGGTTGGTGCGGAGCTGTTCGAGGGAGATGGCATCTCCAAAGCTGAGCAGCTGGATCAGGGTGAGATCCTGAAGGTTTCTCATTTCAGTGGTCATCAAGTGTCGGACCAGAGTGGAGGGTTCGGCGGAACCGGTGCCGATGAAAATATTCATGCCCGGCTTGATGGCCTTCATTACCTTTTGGTGGGTGGTTAGCCGCTCTTTCCAGGTTTCATGCGTGTGTTCGGTCATTTCCGGGAAGCCTCCTTACATTGTCGGGTTGATGGCCGCTGTTGTTCAAAAGGCATCGGTGAATTTTCTTTTGGGAAATGCAGCATATCCAATTTTTTTCTCCGGCACAAGCACCGCGGCAATTTCGATAACACAATATTCGGTTGAATATTATTTCCGATATGAATATGATGGCAGCCGTTTATGTGCGAACCCTGATGCAATCCTGTTCAATTTTCAGCCCGAACACAAATATCAAAGAGAGGTGAGCATGAATCGTAAAAGACTATGGATGTGGTTGCCAGCTGGGTCGCTGCTGCTCTTCACGGTCAATCCGGTAATGGCACTGGACGCCAAGGATATCGATCGCCTGGAAAAGCCGGCGGATTCCGACAAAAAAATGATTCATCTGAATAGAGAATAACAGTGGCCAACAGTCTGTACGTGACCGGCATTGAATCCGGGAACAAAGAAGCCATTTTAAAAAACGGGATTTTGGTCCAAGAGACGGCTGGTGTTCGATACCCGCAGGTGATTTTACCGGAAAGTGGAAGGACATGAAAATACTTGTGATCAACTCGGGAAGTTCTTCGATCAAATATCAGCTCTTTGATATGCCTGGCAGAATCGTTTTGGCCGTCGGGCTCCTGGAGCAGATCGGCGGGGCCGAGAGCAGGCTCACCCACCAGACCTGCCAAATCGACGGTTCCATGGCGGAAATTGTTCGGGTATCCCATGTTTCAGGCCACAAAGAAGGCCTGCAACTGATCAGCTCCGTTCTTCAGGAATCCGGATCGGTAAACGACATGAATGAATTGGACGGAATCGGCCACCGGGTGGTCCACGGCGGCGAGTCCTTCCGGGCACCGACGATCATCGACCAGACAATGGTCGACGCGATTCGAAAACTGATTCCCCTGGCGCCGCTTCACAACCCGGCCAATCTCACCGGCATCGAAGTCTCCCTGGAAAGTGCGCCGGATGTACCGCAGGTGGCGGTTTTTGACACGGCTTTTCACCAGACCATTCCCGCGCATGCGTTCCGGTATGCCATTCCCGAGGAAATGTACCAGAAGAACCGGGTGCGGCGCTACGGGTTTCACGGCACCTCCCACCACTGCGTTGCCAAAAAAGCGGCGTTGTACCTGGGGCGTCCGCTGCAATCCCTCTGTCTGATCACCCTGCACCTCGGCAACGGGGCCAGTGCAGCCGCCATAAAGCATGGCTGTTGTGTGGATACCTCCATGGGATTGACGCCCCTGGAAGGGTTGATTATGGGGACCCGCAGTGGCGATATCGATCCGGCCATCATCTTCTACCTGGCCAGACAGACCGGCCTCTCCAGCGATGAGATTGACGCGATCCTCAATTTGGAAAGCGGCCTGAAGGGGATATGCGGAATCAACGATATGCGTGAGATCGGGAACATGGCCGAAGCCGGGGATCCGCGGGCGAAACTGGCGGTAGAGATGACCTGCTACCGTATCAAAAAATACATCGGCGCTTACTATGCCGCCCTCGGCTGTCTGGACGCCGTTATTTTTACCGGCGGGATTGGCGAGAATGCCGGTTTCATCCGATCCGGTTCCTGTGAAAACTTGATGCATCTGGGAATTGGTGTGGATGCAAAAAAAAACAGCCGGCGATCGGCAGGGGTGTTTGAGATTCAAACGGCAGAAAGCTGCGTTAAAGTGTTGGTAGTCCCCACCAATGAAGAGCTGGAAATCGCAGAACAGACGGTGGCTGTTGTGGAAGCAACCCTATCTCTATCAGCAGGAGAAAAAACATAATGTCGACAACAGGGCCGAATCGCCCACAAAACGCCGGACAAACGCCGGCAGTGACAGTACTTGCTACCGGTGGAACTATTGCCGGTGCCGCCGAGACCGGAACCCAGGCCGGGTATACCTCCGGGAAAAGGGACATCAATGCCGTTATCGGAGCGGTTCCGGGTATCGCCGCCCTGGCCGAATTGCGCGGGGAACAGCTGGCCAATGTCGGCTCTCAGGATATTTCTTTTGAGATCATGATTACTTTGGCCAATAGAATCAATGAACTTTTCCATACAGGTGCAGCGGATGGCATTGTCGTCACCCACGGCACCGACACCATGGAGGAGACCGCGTTTTTTCTGAACCTGACGGTAAACAGTGAAAAACCGGTGGTTCTGACCGGCGCCATGCGGCCCGCGACGGCGATTAGCGCCGACGGCCCACTCAACCTGTACAACGCTGCAGCCGTAGCGGCCGACCCCGAGGCGGTCGACCGGGGAGTCCTGGTCGTCATGAACGACAGGATTCACGGGGCTCATTCTTTAACCAAAACAAATACCACTTCGGTGGAGACCTTCCTTTCACCCATCAACGGTTTGATCGGAACCGTTAGCTATGGGAAAGCGCAATATTTCAGAAAACCGTTTCGCCGTCACACCCACCAAAGTGATTTTCGGATAGATGGCGCTACGGCCCTTCCCCGTGTGGACATCCTTTACGCCTGCGCCGACATGCCGGCCGACCTGATTGATTGTTCACTGGAAAAGGGTGCCAGAGGGATTGTGATTGCCGGTGACGGCAACGGCAATATGAACCAGGCTTCCCTGGCGGCAGCAAGCCGGGCAACGGAAGCAGGAATCGTTATCGTCCGCAGTTCCCGAGTGCCCACCGGGGCCGTGAGCCGGAACGTGGAAATCGATGATGATGGTCTCGGGTTGATTGTTTCGGACGAACTGAATCCGGCCAAGGCCCGGATCCTGCTTATGCTGGCCCTTCTCAGGGAGCGGACAGCGGGGGAAATTCAAGAACTTTATTTTTCGTATTAACCAAAATTCGAACAGTTTGAATATTGCGCTGTTTTGTATCCGGCAAAGGGACTTTGAGCCCGCAAGAACGGTATGCGGAGATCAAAGAGGCCGAGGGGCTTAACTCCCCCGATGTTACCATTGCCGCTACGAAAGATTCCACCAGCCAGGATTTCGTCACCCAGATGATCCCCAAGCCAAATTTTATCCCATCGACACCCCGGATGCGGGTATCGATCTCCTTCTTGCCGGCAAAGTTGATGTCGTCGTGGCCGATTACCCTTTTTGTGCCCTGACGGCTTATCGATACCAGGACAAAGCGTTGCGGGCGGGAGAAGCTTTTTCTTTTGAACCGCTGGAAATCGCCCTGCCCGAGGACACCTTGCTGATAAACTAGGTGCAGAACCTCATGAACACCATGCAGGGCACCGGCTTGTTGAAAAAACTGCACAAAAAATGGCTCAACGGCGGCGACTGGGTCAATGATTTAAAATAGATCGGAATAAAGAAGAGCAAATCCCATATAAAAGGCGCAGTGCCCACCGCAGCGGTTTTTATGGTTATGCTGCTGATGCGGGCCGCGCCTTTTTTTAAACTGCAGGAAGAGCTGACCACCCTGCAGTCCAATAACGAAATCGGTGGCCGGTAACGATTCTCTCGAGAAATACGATCCGTCCCTTAAAACACGCCTTCCTTGCGGTGTCTTTCGACGAAATACTCCAACTGTTCCGGGGCATCGATGCCGAAGCCGATGTGCCTGATCTCTTTCACCCGTACGGTAAAACCCTTGTCGATAAAACGGATCTGTTCCAGTCCCTCCTGGTCGGCGAGTATTGATCCTGACGAATCCCAGAGTTCCTGCCCGTGGTCCCGAAAAAAGAAATTCGGAAAAAAGAAAACGCCGACATGCTTTTTGTACTGATCGAGGGGCAGAAGTTCACCGGACTTGGTGCCTGGAATGATGCTCCTGGAATTGTAGAGCATCCTGCTGCTGCCGTCTGTTACAATTTTGCAGGAGAGCCGGTTGCGGAGATCATCTTCACAGTAAAAACGAGTGAACAGGGTTATTATTTCCATCCTTCCGTGAAGGCTGCTGCCTGAGCGTATTTCTTCCCAGACGCGGTTGATTTCATTCGGGTCGATATACGGTTCATCCGCTGGTATGGAAACATAGTAGTCGATGAACTGGTTTTCTTCAAAGTATCGAAAAGAGCGCTCTGAACCGCAGCGCGCTTTTTCGGTCCAGAACGTTTCTACCCCCATCTCGTTGCCCAGCGCCACCACCCTCTCACTGTCCGTGGCGATGACAACTTTTTCCACGAAATCCAGTCTGGCGGTATAGTCGACCACATTCTGGAGTATTGTTTTTCCGTTGATATCCGCCAGTAATTTATCGGGAAATCTTATAGAGTCCAGGCGGGCTGGTATGATGGCCACTGCTTTCATGTTTGGTTTTCCCCGTCGTGTTGAACACCGTAACCGTTTTATACGGTATAGCGCAGGTTGCGTCAACCACCGCAAGCCTCCATCTGAAAGCGTTATGCATCAGATGTTTTTAATCAGGGTAATCGTTTCTTATATCGATTTATTTTGATCAAGAGAAATTCCGGAAGACGAGGCTTGCGTGCGAAGAAGGCGTCATCATTCACCATTCAGAGACCAGTCATAATCCAGGTATCTAACCTTGATCCTTTCTCCCGCGGATCGGATACCCTGTTGCAGGGTGGTGTCAGCGTATTGGAGAAAAAAGCCGGTTACATCATTGTTGAAATCTTCGGGGAACCACTTAAAGATTTTACTGACATTGAGGGTATCGCCTTTCAGAAAATTCATTTCGGAATCATTGATAAAGCTGCGGGCGGCTGAATCCAGCTGGACATCCAGCTTTTTGCCGGAATAGGGCTCCGGCTGCAATGGAGGGCAGCTTAACGATGCACAGTTGATGGCGAAATGAACCCGCGGATCTGTAAACCGGGGCCGCAGGATGTCGTGCTCGATGTTGTTCAGGGTATATAAGCCGTCATGCAGGCGGACGATATTCTTTTTCCAGGGGCTTTTAAAAAAAGACCCCAGGTTCTTGATCGATTCCACACCGGGGTATCCATCCAATACCAGTTTGATGGTCCAGGCGTTGTATACATTGATGTAGAAGGCAAACTGCTCTTGCCGCGGCAGAGATCCGGGGTCGATACGTTCCAATACGTTCAGGTACTCGTCCAGCCGGTTTTGCTCCGACTTGAATCCCCTGTAATTTACCCGGCCGTCCCGGACAAAACGTCCCAGCAGATCGGCGTAGATGGAATTGTCCACGGCGGCATGGGATGGAAAAGGTGAAAAAAAGCCCAACAGTAATGATATTACGGCAAGCGTAAGAGGGGCAATGTTTTTATACCGGTTTTGCATGATCCCTCCTTTGTTGTTAGAAGCTATCTCAAAAAAGTCTTTTGGCCCAATATCTGCGTTGGGCGTTCGTTCCAAATCCTCGAAATACAGCAGTATTTACCACAACAGGCACTGGCTTCGCTGGCGCCTCCGGATGGAAACTCGTGTTCGCCTTGATCTTGAACCAAAATCCGTTTTTTGAGATAGCTTCTAATCGAGTGATGCCAGGGACGCCGAATCAAACACCTTGATTTCGTCAAATCGGTCTTCCGCCACCTTGGTTATCCATTCCGGGTCCGCCAGCAGCGCGCGGCCGATGGCCACCAGATCGAATTCTTCGCGAGCCAACCGCTCCTGAAGCATCTCGATGTTTTCTCGGGAGTTGCCGGCGGCTTTTCCGGATGCCATGAAGCTGATGAAATCGCGATCGAGACCGATGCTGCCCACGGTGATGGTTGGCTTGCCGGTGATTTTTCTGGTCCATCCGGCAAGGTTCAGTCCCGTATCCGAAAACTCCGGTTCAAAGAATCGCCGCGTGCTGCAGTGAAAAATATCAACACCGGCTTTCACCAGCGGCAGGAGGAACTTTTCCAGCTCCTGCGGCGTGTTGGCCAGCTTGTCCTTATAGGCTCCCATTTTCCACTGTGAAAAGCGCAGGCAGATGGGAAAGTTGGCGCCGACAGCCGACCGGGAGGTCTCTATAATGTCAACGGCAAAGCGGATACGGTCCCAGGCATTTTCACCTCCGTAGCTGTCTTCGCGGTGATTGGTCTTATCCCAGAAAAACTGGTCGATGAGATAGCCATGGGCGCCGTGGATCTCGATTCCGTCGAAACCGATCCGCCTGGCGTTGCCTGCCGCCTTTGCAAAGGCATCGACAACTTCGTTTACGTTCTCCGAGGTCATTTCCGCCGGTATGTCCCCTTCCTTCAGGGACGGGTGCAGGATCGCCGAAGGGCCGTATCCGGGCAGGGCAGGATCCGGCGACATGCCATTCTGACGGACACTGCCGGTATGCCAAAGCTGGGGGAAAATTTTGCCGCCGGCGGAATGAACCTGATTGACGACTTCCCTCCATCCGGCAAGGGGTTCATCCCCATAAAAATTTGGGACATCCGGGTAACCGTGCCCACCGGGATGGATTACGGTCCCCTCCGTTATAACCAGGCCGACTTTGTTTTCGGCGCGACGCCGGTAATAGGCTGCCACATCTTCGCCGGGGATGTTCCCGGGGGATTTGCTGCGCGTCATGGGCGCCATAACAACCCTGGTTGGTAAGGCGATTTTTTCGGTTTCCCAAGGCTCCAGCAGTAAATCGACGTTCATGTAAACCTCCTCGGTCTGTAAGGTGGGGCGAATGATTGCTTGCCTGAATAAACCCTATCGTTGC
>CAZKYZ010000130.1:0-9445 GCA_964557055.1 uncultured Desulfobacterales bacterium | reverse complement strand
CCGTTGTAAAGTGGTCGACGTCGGCTTGGAACACTATACCATCGAAGTGGCCGGGGATACAGGCAAATTGGAGGCCCTGCTGAATCTGCTAAAACCCCTGGGAATCAAGAAAATCGCTAGAACGGGAACCATCGCCCTGTTCCGGGAACCCAATTAGCATTCTACAGTTTATTTACAAATAACGTATTATCATTCAAATAGCAGTTATATCAGGAGGAAAAGATGGCAAAAATTGATTTTGGCGGAACGATCGAAGAAGTGATCACATCAGAAGAATTCACCCTGGAAAAGGCCAGGGAAGTACTCCAAAACGAACTCATTGCCGTGCTGGGATATGGGATTCAGGGACCTGGGCAGGCATTGAACATGCGGGATAATGGTATTCGGGTAATTGTTGGACAGCGTAAAGGCACCGCTTCCTGGGAGAAGGCTGTCGAAGACGGTTTTGTCCCCGGCAAAACACTTTTTCCTATTGAGGAAGCCGCCCGACAGGCAACGATTTTACAGTTTCTCCTGTCCGATGCCGGACAATCGACCACCTGGCCCATGATTCGAAAATGCCTCAACGAAGGGGATGCCTTATATTTTTCTCATGGTTTTTCCATTGTTTATAAGGATCAGTCCGGAATCATTCCACCGAAAAATGTGGATGTCATTCTTGCCGCACCGAAAGGTTCCGGAAGAACGGTTCGAACCAACTTTTTGGACGGCAGCGGAATCAATTCAAGTTATGCCGTACACCAGGACTACACCGGGCGGGCCAAAGAGCGCACCCTGGCTCTGGGAATCGCCATTGGTTCCGGCTATCTCTTTCCAACGACATTTACAAAAGAAGTCCACAGTGATCTCACCGGCGAACGCGGCGTGCTGATGGGGTGTCTGGCCGGTGTCATGGAAGCCCAGTACAACCTGCTGCGCAAACACGGTCACAGTCCCAGTGAGGCGTTTAACGAAACCGTCGAGGAACTGACCCAGAGCCTGATCCGTCTCGTTGCCGAAAACGGTATGGACTGGATGTTCGCCAACTGCAGCACGACAGCTCAGCGAGGCGCCCTTGACTGGGCTCCTCGGTTTCGGGATGCTGTTGTTCCGGTATTCGATAAGCTGTACGAAAGCGTTGTGTCCGGAGAGGAAACCAGAATTACCATGGAGGCCAATTCGGCACCGGACTATCGTGAAAAACTGCAAAAAGAACTGGATGTTATCGGCAAATCGGAAATGTGGCGGGCCGGTGCTGCCGTTCGATCCCTGCGGCCGGAAAACCGAAAGCGTTGATTTCCGAATATCTGTTCCGGACTGCCGTAGAGAAAGTCACCTAAGCTGCTGTGCCGGATTTCCCAAATCGTCACGGCCAAAGGAGAGGACCAATGAAACCGGTATATCTATACGATACGACCTTGAGGGATGGAACTCAGGGAGAAAACGTTACTTTCAGTGCCCAGGAAAAACTAAAAATTGCCCTGCGGCTGGATGATATCGGTATTCATTATATTGAAGGCGGCTGGCCTGGATCGAACCCCAAAGACAAGGAGTTTTTCGAACTGGCGGCAAAAACCAAGTTTGTCAACGCCCGCCTTACCGCTTTCGGTGCCACCAGAAAAGCCAATATCGATCCGGCCGATGATGCCAATCTGCAGGCGATCATAAAAAGCGGTACGGACACGGTTACCATTTTTGGCAAAACCTGGGATCTTCATGTGGAACAAATAATGGAGAATACCCTAAAAGAAAACCTGGCCATGATCCGTGACTCCGTAGCCTTTTTAAAAGGCAAAGACAAAGAGGTCATCTACGATGCGGAGCACTTTTTCGATGGTTACTTCAATAATCGTGATTACGCATTGGCTACGATAGAGCAGGCTGTTGCCGGAGGAGCTGACCATATTGTTTTTTGTGACACAAACGGAGGCACCCTGCCCCACGATTTGGAAAGGGTGACCACGGATGTCCGGGAATGGCTGGAAGATCGCTATCAGGGCGAAAACCAGTCGCTACCGTTTACCATTGGTATCCATACCCACAATGACTGCGGCATGGCGGTCGCCAATACGATTTCCGCCGTTCGCATGGGGGCAACGATGGTTCATGGAACCATCAACGGGTATGGCGAACGTTGCGGCAATGCGGACCTTACATCCATCATTCCCATCCTCAGTCTGAAAATGAACATACCCTGTATTACAAAAGAGAATCTTGGCAAGCTCAAAAAGGTTTCCCGGTTTATCAGCGAAACTGCCAACATCGTGCCTTCCAACAGTCGTCCATTTGTCGGGCGAAGCGCGTTCGCCCACAAGGGCGGCATCCATGTGAGCGCGATCATGAAGAATTCAAAAGCCTATGAACACATGAATCCCGAAACAATCGGTAACAACCGAAGAGTGCTCATATCCGACCTGTCCGGTAAAAGCAACGTCGAGTATAAAGCCCGGGAATTGGGAATCGATCTGGGCGGTAATGGGTTTGACAGCAGCCGTATTGTCAGCCAGATCAAAGATCTGGAGCAGCAGGGTTATCAATTTGAGGTGGCCGATGGTTCCTTCAAGATACTGGTGGAAAAATTCACCAAACAGTTTCAGCCCCTGTTTGAGCTCGAGTCTTTTCGGGTTACCATCGAAAAAGACCACGACCTGCCATGCTCCGCTCACGCTACCATTAAAATCAAGGTAGACGGTCAATCGGAAATTACCGCCGCTGAAGGAGACGGGCCCGTCAGTGCGCTGGACAATGCCTTGCGAAAGGCACTCGATCAGTTTTATCCGGATCTTGATACCATGGGGCTGGTGGATTTCAAAGTTCGTGTCATCGAGGGGAAAGAGGGTACCGCAGCGAAAGTTCGCGTACTGATTGATTCCCGAGACCAGGATGAAATCTGGAGCACCATCGGCGTATCCCAGGATATTATCGAAGCCAGTTGGCAAGCCCTTGCCGACAGCTTTCAATTTAAACTGGCAAAAGAAAAAAAAGCCGCAACCCAACAAACTTGAAGGATATTCAATCGATGAAAAAGGTAATCAACGCCGCAGGCAGCACGTGTATCGCGCTCCTGCGGCCTATGCTTGGCTGATTTTGCACCGGCACTTTCACTCTGCAACATTCAACAACCAAGGAGCAAAATCATGACGGATAGAGTAATTATATTTGATACCACCCTGCGCGATGGCGAACAATCTCCCGGCGCCAGCATGAATGCCGGTGAAAAAGTCCGCCTGGCCGAACGCCTGGAAAGATTGGGTGTGGATGTGCTGGAAGCCGGCTTTCCGGCGGCTTCCAAAGGTGATTTTGAAGCGGTTTCCCAGATCGCCCAGGTTCTCAAGAAAACCGAGGTCGCCGGGCTTGCGCGAGCTTCCAAATCGGATATTGATGCCGCTTGGGGCGCTATTAAAGATGCATCCAAGCCGCGAATCCACACATTTATTGCCACTTCCGATATCCATATGGAATACAAGCTGAAAATGTCCCGGGATGAAGTGATCAAAAATGCCGTGGAAGCCGTTCGATATGCCAGGACACTGACCGATAACGTCGAATTCTCCGCGGAAGACGGGTCCCGCAGTGATCGGGACTTTCTGTGCCGCATTTTCGAAGCGGCTATTGAAGCCGGCGCGACCACTGTCAATCTCCCAGACACGGTGGGTTATGCCATTCCAGCTGAATTTTCCGAATTGGTGACGTATATCCGCAAAAACACCCTCAATATCCACAAGGCCGTGTTGAGCGTTCATTGTCATAACGACCTCGGCCTGGCGACCGCCAATACAATTGCCGCCATCAGTGCCGGCGCGCGTCAGGCGGAAGTGACGATAAACGGAATCGGGGAACGGGCCGGCAATACTTCCCTGGAAGAGGTGGTCATGGCATTGCATACCCGCTCCAACCTTCTGCCCATGACAACCGGAATCCGTATGGAACATATTTACCCGACCAGCCGCCTGGTAACGATGATTACAGGAATCATGGTCCAGCCGAACAAAGCCATCGTTGGTGCCAACGCCTTTGCCCATGAGGCGGGAATCCATCAGGACGGTATGCTGAAAAATCCAATGACCTATGAAATCATGAAACCGGAAACCATCGGCTTAAGCAAAAACAGACTTGTCCTGGGAAAACATTCTGGAAGACATGCCCTGCGATCTCACCTGGAAGAAATGGGGTATAACCTCTCAAGCGAAGAACTCAATCTTGTTTTTGAAAATTTTAAGGCTTTGGCAGACAAAAAAAAGCATATCATGGATGAAGACCTGGAATCACTGATCACGGAAAAAACCCTGCGAACCGCTGAAACATTTCAGCTCAAATACCTGCACGTTTCCAGCGGTACCACGGTATTGCCCATGGCAAGTGTTGAATTGGACATAAACGGGCGCCCTGTCCGAGGGGCCGGATGGGGCAACGGCCCCATCGATTCGGCTTTTAACGCCATCGCAAAATTGACCGGAACCGGCTCCGAACTTCTGCGGTTTTCAGTAAGTGCCCTTACCGGAGGAACGGATGCACAAGGAGAAGTTACCGTAAGGCTCAAAGAGAACGGTCTCATCGCGCTGGGCCGGGGAACCGACCCGGACATTATTACTGCCAGTGCAAAAGCGTATATAAATGGTTTGAACCGATTGGAATACCTGAAAGAGAATCCGATCGAACCAACCCAAGTCATCTAAGCTTTACTGCTGCATTGTTCGGAAAAAAAACGGGGATTTGCGAAAATCCCCGTTTTTACTTTTTGGGTCCGTCCTTCAACCGAAGTTACTTGTTCTGCAGATCAATGGCCATCTGCACAACTTTGTCAACCTCATCGTCCGGCACACGCCCCATCTGAATGTAGCTGACCACACCGTTTTTGTCCAAAAGAATAGCGTTGGCCGTATCGACTTTCAATCCCCAAGATTCCCGCAGGACGGCATCGTAGTCGAATACAATCACGGTATTGTATTTTTTGGCCTTGTCTCCGGCAATCGATCGGATTAAGAAATCCGGTTTCCAGGTTGCCGCACAATCCACAATCCCGATGCCTTTGTAGGTTTCTTCGAACAGGCGGCCATCATCCTTAGCTTTTTTCATGGCGTCGGTAAAGTGTTCGTTCAAATCGGACTCATCCGGGTCCACGTAGTTGACCAGCATAACTTTACCAGCCCACGAATTGTTGGTAAAAACGTTGCCATCGGCATCCTCAAAAGACCAGTCCGGAGCCTTGTCTCCGACTTTCAACGGTTCTCCTGCAAACGAAACAGAAACAAACATCAGCAATAAAGCCAAACACACCAGAATTCCCCTTCTCATGTCAACCTCCTCCGTAAAAAGTCAATTAGGACGTCTGTATCTCGATCTTACCCGCTGCAAACAATAATCAGGTTCTAAAATTGGATGAAATATAGAAAAATGCGCCCAACTTGTCAAGTTAGGAAACATCCAGTGTTCCGATGATCTCCCCGATACTTTCCTCCGGTTGCGCTTTCAGGTATTCCGCAATTCCCTCGATAATTTCTACGGTTGCGGCGGGATTGATAAAATTGGCAGTGCCCACCTGGACAGCCGTTGCACCCGCTACCAGAAATTCAAGGGCATCTTCCGCGGTCATAATACCGCCAATACCGATAACCGGTATCGTTACGTTTTGGGCCACCTGCCAAACCATTCGCAAAGCGATCGGTTTGATGGCAGGTCCGGAAAGACCCCCGGTTATATTGGCAAGTTGGGGTTTACGCGTATACAGATCGATCGCCATACCCGTAATGGTGTTGATCAGCGAAATGGCATCTGCCCCTGCCGCCTCAACAGCAGCAGCAACGCTCACAATGTCCGCCACGTTAGGGGATAGCTTGACCATAAGCGGCTTACCGGTTTCAGACCGTACGGTTCTGGTTACCTTGGCGGCCTGTTCAGGATCGATCCCGAAAGCGACACCGCCGGCTTTCACATTGGGGCATGAAATATTCAGTTCAATACCGGCGACACCGTTTACCTTCTCCAGCGCTCCTGCAACCGCAGCGTATTCTTCAAGACTCCGGCCATATATATTGGCAATAACAGGAACATCAAAAGAAGCCAGGAAAGGGAGCTTTTCTTCAATAAACCTTGTAACGCCGACATTTTCCAATCCGATGGCATTGAGCATACCGCACGCTGTCTCAACAATTCTGGGTGGCGGGTTTCCCTTTGAGGGCTCAATGGAGAGACCTTTCACAACAATCGCCCCCAGGCTTGACAGATCCAGGTAACGGTCAAATTCCCGGCCGTACCCGAATGTCCCGGATGCGGTCATCACCGGGTTTTTAATCACCAGCCTGCCGATATTGACACAAAGATCTTTCATGAGACTTTCTCTTTAAACCCGTCCCTGCATTTGCGATGGCAGCGTCTATAGTGAACGACAACCGCCTTTCGGTTACGATGTTCCGGGTTCAAGCGGTTTTTGGATCTTTCGGCAAACGGCCTGAATCTTGGCGGCCAGGTTCAGCAGATAGGCCGGCTCCGCCTGTTTCGGGGTCGGTTTTGGATCATACTCTATTTTTCGAATATGTGCCATCACCTTTTCTACGTCGCCCTTTTCCTGTATCAATCTCTTTTCAATCAATCTGTAAAAGTCGCTGCACTGCGCAATGGCCCGCTGTAAATAATCAACGGCGTCTTTCCCCGTAAAGGCAAAGTTATGCCCGGTACAGACCCCCTTCGGTTGAAGATTCGCCAACCGTCTGAGAGACCGGGTGTAAGCATCGACGTCCACCAGCCATTCGGAGTAAATATAACCCGTCTGATCTTGAATCCCGGCGGCTTCACCGGTAAACAAAACTTTCCTTTCCGGGATATAGTAACTCAGACTGTCTCGTGTATGTCCCGGGGTTTCCATCACCTCAATGGTTATCGTATTTGAAATCTGCAGGCGGTCACCTTCGGAAACGGTTCGGTGAACCTCGAATTCTGAAAACCCATTTGAAGATTCCACCGGAATCCCCATATCTTGTGCCATTTCTTCCGCGGCAATGCTCAATTGTTTGATCAAGAAAATCGCATTTTTGCGCCCGATGATTGCCCTAGTCCGATCCGAGGAAACGACTTTCAGAGACGGAAAAGCGGAAATCAAAGCTGAAACGGCGCCGCAATGATCAAAATGGGAGTGGGTAAGCAGAAGATATGTCGGCTTTCGATCGCCCAGAATGCACCGGATTGCTCTGATATAAGACGGTCCCATAAAGGCGATACCCGCATCCACGATTGCCGGAAAATCTCCATCCACCAGATAGGATGGAAGCCCGGGAGAACCGATGAGGTAAATGCCCTGTATAATTTTTGCGGTATCGTCAATAATCATGAAAGTGTCCTTTTAATGCCATAGTGTATATTTGCCGATTAAACCCTTATCGCCAGTATAAAGGCAGTTCTTATATATGCCCATCAGTTCTGTGAATCAAGTATTGATAAGTCATTTGTTTTTCAGGTGGTTGTACCTCCGTAAAAAATACGTTATAATTCGGACATAAAAAATCTACGGGGCGGAATTGCCATGGGAAAAAAGAATGTCGATTTGATAAAGGGGACCGGATTGTATATAGGCGTATCTGTGATGGCGGCATTTTTGTGTAATTATTTTTCCCCCAACAGTATCACTCTTATCGGAAACTGGGATACGACACAAGGCGCTATTTCCGCAGGAGCTAGAAACGATCCGGTTCGTCAGATGCAGCAGTTCACTATCGATAATGTTGCTGCAGCCAAAAAGATATTTGACAACCGGGAAGCCCTTTTCGTTGATGCCCGCGATTCCGAAGCCTTCCGCCAGGGGCATATACCCGGAGCTGTTTCCCTGCCCTTGCGCCAGTTTGACCTTTTTTTTGATTCTTTTCTACAAACCTATGGCAACCGGACACAAATCATTACCTACTGCTCCGGCAGAGAATGCAGCGACAGCCATGAACTGGCAAAACGACTGCACGAAATAGGCTATCGGGCCACCACTGTTTTTATTGATGGTTACGAAGGATGGTTACAGGGAGGGCTGTCCATTGAAAAGTAGTATACAAAAATTATTTTCCGAAGGATTTCCAGAACTGGCGGCACGATTATTGATAGGAGCACTTTTCACTTACGCCGCCATTCATAAAATAGCGTTTCCAGCCGCGTTTGCCAAAATCCTTTACGGCTATGCCCTTTTTCCGGAAATCAGCATCAATCTTCTTGCCCTGATTGTCCCCTGGCTGGAGCTCTTCGCCGGCATCGGTCTGCTGGTTGGTTTTCGGCCGCGAGCGGCTGCTCTACTTATCACAGTTCTACTTTTCAGCTTTGTTATCGCGTTGTCGATCAATCTCTTCCGCGGACACGAGTTTGACTGCGGCTGTTTTTCGTTTGGCGCTGCCGGCAGCCTTGATTCCATCCGCAGCTTACTAGTAAGAGATATTGTCTGCTTATTCCTCGCCCTCTGGATCTTCGGCTATCGTGGTCGAAGACGTTTCTGCTTCCTGTAAAAATATCTTTTCCAATATGACCTTTGTGATCATATAGGTGGGTCTGAGGCCGCCTTCGCCCATTGCTCCGGAAGCCAGCGTCTGTCCACTGAGCAACGGATTGTCAGAGGCGTAATAGGCATATCGGACCTTGACATCAGGAGAAATATGGCCGCGGATGATAGCTGCGCTGATGGCCTTCTGGTAATGCCCACCTTCCATTTCAAGACCAACAACTTTCCAGCTGGTTGTCTGGAATTTTTTTAATACATCCCGATTTTGCAGGGATGTCCCGAAAACAGTAAGAATCGGACCTGTGTAGACATCGATGGACTTGTTAAAATCATCTTCTTTGAGATCGTTGGTAACGATGTAATTATCGGCTGTTCCTTCGAAAACATGGGATGTCGCCAACATGATATCGCCTTGTTTTCCCGGCAATATTCCGGCTTTACCCATCACCGATATCGAACGGATCTGATAAAAAATTTCCTTTACTTCCGTGTTATAGGGCCCCAGCAGCTCATCCATTACTTCAAACGCCTGTGTACCGAAAGCGTAATCCATAACGACAATAACCGGCCGTTTATCGATCGAGGCGGGCAGTTGTATATCCAATTCCGGATGCAGCACTACATCCGTCATCTGGGCGGTATCGATTATCTGGTAATCGATAAACGAACCGGATTCGTCTTTCAGCTCCAGCAAGCCGTTGTTTTTGGCAAACGCAGTAATCGTCTCTACATGATCTCGATAGTTGCCGACGGCATCGTAAAGGCCGGCTTCTTTAGAAACGCCTTTTTCCGCATTTACGGCTGCATATCCGTAGAGCAGATTTTTCACCGAATGAAGGTTTGCGCTAATGATGTGGATAGGTCGTTTGGAAAACCGATGTATAAATAACTTCTTCTTGACATCTCCCGCCCATTTGCGCGCGTAACTGTGGTGCCCGATCATTTCCTGAAGAGATGGGGTAAATGTTATTAAAAGCATTTTTTCCCGGGAGGTTTCCT
>CAZKYZ010000129.1:3654-9456 GCA_964557055.1 uncultured Desulfobacterales bacterium | reverse complement strand
AAGGCCGGAGACATTATCAGCGAAGATGGGAAATGTAAAATTCTAAATCCGGAACTCCACATCGCTACCATTACCGGCGATTCGAAACTGAAAATTGAAATGACGGTCAAGGTCGGCAGAGGTTACGCGCTTTCCGAAGCAAACAAGGACGAGGACGATCCGGTAGGCACCATACCGATTGATTCGGTTTTTTCGCCGATTAAACGGGTTAACTACGTGGTCAGTACAGCCAGGGTCGGGCAAAAAACAGACTATGACAAACTAACGATGGAAGTATGGACGGACGAGAGTGTTCGAGCGGAAGATGCCGTTGCCTATGCAGCCAAGATTTTTAAATGTCAGATGGATAAATTTATCAATTTTGATGAGGAAATCGAACCAGCCGTAGAATCGGGTTCCTTGGAAAAAAAGCACCCGGCGATGGTAAACGATAATCTTTACCGCAGCGTCGAGGAACTCGAACTGTCGGTACGAAGTGCAAACTGTCTGAAAAATGCCGATATTTTAAAGATTTATCAGCTTGTTCAAAAAACGGAAGCAGAGATGCTGAAAACCAAAAACTTCGGAAGAAAATCCCTTAACGAAATCAAGGAAGTTCTTTCTGAAATGGACCTTTCTCTTGGGATGAAGCTGGAGAGCTTTGTACCACCCGAGGAAGATACAGAGGAAGGAGAATAATCGTTCCATGAGACATCGAAAAGCAGGAATAAAATTAAATCGAACCTCCAGTCATCGGAATGCCATGTTTCGCAACATGGTGACTTCTCTTTTTAAATATGAGAAAATAAAAACAACCGACGTCAAAGCCAAGGAAGTCCGCCGATGGGCCGACAAGTTGATTACGCTGGCAAAACGGGGAGGCCTGCATGCCAGGCGCCAGGCTTTGTCGATTATTCGTGAAAAAGCCGTTGTGCATAAACTGTTTGAGGAAGCATCCCAAAAATTCGGGTCAGTTTCCGGCGGGTACACGCGCGTTGTCAAAATGGGATTTCGCTCCGGCGATGCCGCTTCAGTTTCTCTTGTGGAGCTGGTAATCCCGGAAGAAAAACCCAAGAAGAAAAAGGCTGCCAAAAAGAAGTCTACAGCGACAAAACCGGTTAAAAAGCAGCCGAAGGAAACCGTTAAAAAAACTGCCAAACCGGATGATACAGGTGAAACGGCAAAAGAAACAGCCGCTGAAATCAAAACACCGCTGGTAGAAGAAAACAACCCAACGGATGAAGCCAAACCGGAAAACAGGGAAGAAGAAAAACTCGACGAAAAAAAATAGATCATCAAAATCAGTATTGATGAATAAAGGGCCTCCCCGTATTGGGAAGGCCCTTTTTTTTTAAACCATTCAGCCCGGATTCCACGATTATCGATACAGCTCATCGAATTGAATGGAATCTTTCCGCAATCCGTGCCCATCTTGCTTCTTACCAATTTCTAACATACAGCTCATTTTTTTCCAACAATTCCTCTCTATTTTGAAATCAAACCTGAATGGATCAGGTTCTTGTCAGATTTACCGGTGTTTCATGAGAATTTAACCGTGTGCTAACCGGAATCTAACAATTGAAAGTTATTGTAAACCAGACATATGGAGGAATCAAGCAATGAAGAAAGTACTGTTTACGAGTTTATTTGTTTTAATGGCTGTAATTTTCGGAGCCAATTTCGTTATGGCCGGCAATCTGGTGATCAAGGGGTCCACCACGGTCCTTCCGATCGCCCAAAAAGTTGCCGAGGCTTACATGCAAGAACATCCGGAGACCAAGATCAGCATTTCCGGTGGTGGATCGGGTAACGGCATCAAGGCCATAATCGATGGCACCACCGATATTGCCGACAGTTCCAGGTTTATTAAGGACCAAGAAGTCGCTATGGCAGTTGAAAAAGGCGTCTATCCGGTACCGTTCAGTGTCGCCTATGACTGTATCATTCCGGTCGTGCACCCGAGCAATTCCGTAACGGACCTTTCCCTGGAACAGCTGAAAGACATCTATATGGGCAAGACCAAAAACTGGAAGGATGTCGGCGGACCGGATCTGGAGATTGTGGTCATTTCCCGCGACACCTCTTCCGGAACGTATGAAGTGTGGGAGGAAAAGGTTCTGCTAAAAGAGCGGGTATACCCCGGCGCACTGCTTCAGGCCTCCAACGGTGCCGTGGCTCAGGCCGTGGCATCGAACAAGAACGCTGTCGGTTATATCGGCATCGGGTACCTGAACGATACGGTCAAGGCAGTATCCGTCAACGGGATTGTCGGGTCGGAAACAACGACCTTAAACGGAACATTTCCCGTCAGTCGGCCACTCTACATGTTTACCAACAAATGGCCCAAAGATGAAGTCGCCCTGTTCATCAACTACATGCTTCATCCGGACAAAGGCCAGAAACTGGTCAAAGGGGCGGGCTTCGTGCCGCTTTATTAATCTGCCGGCGGGCGGGGGAGAGGGGGCCGACACAATTTTCTGTGATCGTCGGCTCTCTTTTTTCAGCTTTTGTCAGGAGCGTTTTATTTTCGGCGGATCTTGTGAACGCGACTATTTGCAAACCTTTTGGCAGTTACTATTGCGGGGATAGAAAACAGCGGTGAAAAGATGAATATGCGACAAATAAAAGAATTATGGATGCGAAATCTGTTTTTTGTGATCGCCACCGCATCCGTTGCCATACTGCTGATGATTACGATCTTCCTGTTTATGGAGGGGGTCCCCATTTTCAATAAAGTTTCCGTGAAAGATTTTCTCTTCGGGGAATACTGGTATCCCACATCGGATCCCCCTGATTTCGGGATTTTTGCGTTGATTGTCGGATCGTTGGCCGTAACCCTGCTGTCGGCTCTGATTTCTATTCCCCTCGGTGTGATGACAGCCATTTACCTGGCGGAAATCGCTACCGCCAGGCTCCGGGAGCTGATCAAACCAGCCGTCGAACTAATGGCCGCGCTCCCTTCGGTCGTGATCGGTTTTTTCGGCATGGTCATTGTTGCACCGTTTCTGCAGAATGTATTTAATATCGCCACGGGGTTGAATCTTTTCAACGCGGCCCTCATGCTGGCATTCATGTCGATTCCGACCATCTGCAGTATCTCGGAAGACGCCATTTACAGTGTGCCCAACAATCTTCGCGAATCTTCCCTGGCGCTGGGTGCGACCCATTGGGAAACGATCATCCGGGTCGTGCTGCCGGCATCCATTTCGGGCATCAGCACCGCTGTGATTCTGGGTATGTCCCGGGCGATCGGCGAAACCATGGTGGTCCTGATGGTGGCTGGCGGGGCGGCCATGGTTCCAGGATCTATTTTCGCTCCGGTGCGGCCTTTGCCTGCCAGTATCGCAGCCGAGATGGCCGAAGCGCCCTTCCGCGGTGACCACTACCATGCCCTGTTCGCAACCGGCATTGTGCTGTTCGTTTTTACATTCCTGTTCAACATTATCGCCGATTATATCGCCCACCGCTACCGCCAGGTGGGGGATGCAACCCTGTAACGGAAAAATCAGGTGAATATGGATATGCCGTCCTTGCTGTTGACCGATAAAATGCAAAATGAGACGACCATGAAAAAAAAAAAGAAAACGGAGAGATCCTGCCAGCAGATTCTTTGGAAACCGTGATATCCGCCTCGGGAAAATCGGATTCTCAGCGGATCCAGGAGATCTGTGTCTCCCGGATGCGTCTGAGATCACGGATACAGGCCATGCTATTTTTCTTTTTTCGTGCTGCGGCGGCGATTAAAGGTGTGGCACTGTTTATTATCACCTATTTCATCGTGAAAAATGGCTGGAAAGCCATCAACTGGACGTTTTTGTCCCAACCGCCCATGGATTCCATGACTCGCGGCGGCATCCTGCCATGTATCATTGGAACGTTGAGCCTCTGTGTGGGAGCTCTTGCCGTTTCCTTTCCCATCGGGGTTGCCTCGGCCATCTATCTCAATGAGTATGCCCGCCCGGGAAAGCTGCTCCGGGTAATTCGTCTGGGCATCAGCAACCTGGCCGGTGTGCCGTCCGTGGTGTTCGGTCTCTTCGGACTGGCTTTTTTCGTGATTTATCTCAAAATGGGTGTGAGTCTCCTGGCCGGAGCCCTCACCCTGGGGGCCATGTCGCTGCCGGTTATCATTGGTTCCACCGAAGAAGCGCTCAAGGCTGTTCCGGATACGTACCGCGAAGCCTCGCTTGGTCTCGGAGCCACCAAACTGCAGACGATTTTCAAGGTGGTTCTCCCTACGGCATTGCCGGGTATCCTCACCGGTGGAATTTTGGGCATCAGTCGGGCGGCAGGCGAGACCGCGCCCATCATGTTTACGGCGGCCGTCTTTTTTAGACCCGATCTGCCTGCATCCATTTTCGATGAAATTATGGCACTGCCCTATCATATCTATGTTTTGGCTACGGCCGGTACGAATATCGAGGCCACGCGACCGCTCCAGTACGGTACGGCCCTGGTTTTAATTGCAATGGTTTTCGGGATGAATTTGGTAGCCATCGTATACCGGTCTAAGCTTCGCGGGCGCAGGCAATGATCCGGTAGAAAAACGGGCTTCCGAACGATGGCCCGTTGGAGATGTATTTCGCTGAATCGGCAAGTACAAGGAAGATATAATGGAAACTGATTTAAAAATGTCTACGCAAGGTTTGAATTTTTTTTATGGAAAATTCAAGGCCCTGCACAGTATTTCCCTTGATTTCCACCGAAACCAGGTCACGGCGCTCATCGGGCCGTCTGGCTGCGGGAAGAGTACATTTTTGCGGTGCCTGAACCGAATGAATGATCTGATCCCCATCAGCCGCGTGGAGGGGAAAATATTGCTGGAGGAAGAGAATATCTATGCCTCTTCCGTCGACGTGGTAAATCTGCGACGCCGCATCGGTATGGTTTTCCAGAAACCAAACCCCTTTCCCAAAAGCATTTTCGGCAACATCGCCTACGGGCTGGTGGTCAACGGTGTGCGCGACAAGGCATTTATCGCCGAACAGGTCGAAAAAAGCCTTCAGAAGGCCGTCCTGTGGGACGAAGTTAAAGATCGGTTGCAGGAATCGGCCTTGGGGCTTTCCGGCGGTCAACAACAGCGCTTATGCATTGCCCGGGCGCTTGCCGTGGAGCCCGAAGTGCTGCTGATGGATGAACCCTGTTCGGCGTTGGACCCAATTGCCACGCAGAAGATCGAGGATTTGATTCACGAACTGAAAGAGAGGTATACGATCATTATCGTGACCCACAATATGCAGCAGGCCGCCAGAGTGTCGAATATCACGGCATTTTTCTATATGGGCAAGCTCATTGAAGTGGGGGAGACGGATTCGCTCTTCACCCGGCCGAGAATCAAAAAAACGGAAGATTACATTACCGGCCGTTTCGGATAATCATTGAGGAGAAAACGATGGCAAAACACTTTCAAAGAGAACTGGAAAGAATAAAAAAGATGTTTCTGACCCTGGGGGCCATGGTTGAGGAAAACTTTCGCAGCATGCAAGCAGCCATCGAGTCATTCGATGCCGACCTGGCGGAAAAAATCGTACGCGCGGATCATGCAATCGACGAGATGGAGGTCGATGTCGAAGAAGAGTGCCTCAAGATTATGGCGCTGCATCAGCCGGTGGCAGTAGATCTGCGGTTTCTTGTGGCTGTAATCAAGATAAACAACGATCTGGAAAGAATCAGCGATCAGGCGGTAAATGTTGCCCAGCGGATACAGACGATCACGAAAAAGAACAGCGTCGATTTTTTTTTCGATTATTCCATGATGGCTGAAAAAGCGAGAGTAATGCTCAAGATGAGCCTGGATGCCCTCGTGAACTACGATATCGATATCGC
>CAZKYZ010000129.1:0-3644 GCA_964557055.1 uncultured Desulfobacterales bacterium | reverse complement strand
GACGAGGTTGACGAGATTAAGAACGAGGCCTATCGACTCATTAAGGATGCGATTCAAAAGAATCCACAGCATGTCGGTTACCTGATCAACCTCCTGCTGATTTCACGCCATATCGAACGGATGGCCGACCATGCGACAAATATTGCCGAAGAGGTGATCTACATGATAGAAGGTGAAATCGTCCGTCATGGTGACTTTTGAAACGGTTCAACCTGACATTCAACAGGGTGCGACAACCGCAGCAGACCGCAAGCAGTTAGAAAAAAAGTTGAGAGATTATATGGCTGGAGAAAAAATACTCATCGTTGATGATGAAGAAGACATCCTGGAGCTTGTGGCCTACAATCTGGTTCGGGACGGTTATCGGACTATCAATGCCATGTCGGGGGAAGAAGCCCTGAAAAAAGCAAGGCTGGAAATGCCGGATCTTATCCTTCTCGATCTCATGCTCCCCGGCATTGATGGGCTCGCTGTGATGAAAGCGTTGAAAGAGAAGTCCGAAACCGATAATATTCCCACGATTATGCTCACCGCAAAAGGCGAAGAAGCAGATGTTGTTACGGGCCTGGAACTGGGTGCCGACGATTACATCATCAAACCGTTTTCCCCCCGCGTGCTATTGGCCAGGATCCGCGCGGTGCTCCGCAGAAAGGTGGCAACAGCCGGCCATTCTTCTGAAACACTCCGGATTCACGACCTCGAAATCCATCAGGGGCGCAGATCTGCGGCGATAAAAGGAAATCCCGTTGACCTGACGTTTAGCGAGTTCCAGATTCTTTCATTTCTGGCGGAACGACCGGGATGGGTTTTTACCCGCACCCAGATTATTGATGCCGTCCATGGAAGTTCCTATCCGGTAACGGATCGCAGTGTGGATGTTCAAATTGTGGGGTTACGCCAGAAACTCAAAACATGCGGTAAATACATCGAAACGATCCGGGGGGTCGGGTACAGGTTCAGGGAAAACCTATGAAAAAAACAATACGGCTCATGTGGCAGCTTTACCCGACATACCTGTTCATAACCCTTATCGCGATAGGGGCGGTCAGCTGGTATGTCGCCCATTTTTTGAGTGACTATCTTTTCCAACGAACACTTGCGGATCTAAAAACCCAGGGCCGCATTGTAGAGGTTCTGGCCGCCCGGCATCTGGAACCGCTAGATGCGAACGCTATCGATCGGCTCTGCAAGCGAATCGGGCAATCGACTCCCACGCGTGTCACGGTAATTCTTCCGAACGGAAAGGTAGTTGGTGATTCTGAGGAGGATCCGCAAAAAATGGACAGCCACATGGATCGTCCTGAAGTGCGCATCGCCGTTTCCGGCAGGATCGGAAGCTCCCAGCGGTACAGCCGAACCCTCGAAAAGCGCATGATGTACGTAGCGCTTCCCATGGAAAACAACGGGATAATGCATGGCGTTTTGCGGATATCAATACCGTTGACGGATATTGATGCGGAATTGGAGAGCATTCAGGGCAACATTTATCTGGGTGGATTCTTGATCGCTGGCCTTGCTTCGGTGATCTGCCTGTATGTTTCCCGCCGGATCAGCCGGCCCATTGAAGAGCTGAAAACAGGTGCTGAAAACTTTGCAAGGGGAAACCTTACCCATAGCCTGCCTGTCCCTCATACACGGGAGACGGCGGGCCTTGCCGAAGCCATGAATGTTATGGCGGCCCGACTGAACAAACGCAT
The DNA here is from genome assembly GCA_964557055.1 of uncultured Desulfobacterales bacterium. Taxonomy (GTDB): domain Bacteria; phylum Desulfobacterota; class Desulfobacteria; order Desulfobacterales; family CAZKYZ01; genus CAZKYZ01. The sequence goes on along the minus strand of CAZKYZ010000129.1, from coordinate 1,947 downwards.
CGAAGACGAAATCAACCAACGAAACGCGATGGAAGCAATCCTTGCGAGCATGACGGAAGGGGTAATTGCCATCGATTTGGACGAGCATATCCTCAGTTTCAATCAAGCGGCAGCAAATATCGTAACAGGTCTTCAGAAAAACGTTAAGCGGCACCGGCTTCAGGAGGTCATCCGGGATTTGCAGTTTGAGCATTTTATGGAGCGCGCCCTGAAAGACGAGATTTCAGTATCCGAGGACATCCTGCTGCACCAGGCCGGTCAGAGAATCGTGAACGTCCAGAGTACGCGCATGCGCGATTCAAAGGAAACGAACATAGGCACCCTTCTGGTATTAAACGATGTTACCCGGTTGCGGCATCTCGAAAAAATGCGCCAGGATTTTGTGGCCAATGTTTCCCATGAGATCAGAACACCACTGACTGCCATCAAGGGTTTTGTGGAAACACTCCAGAGTGGCGCCAAGGAACATCCAGAGGAAGCAGGCCGTTTTATTTCCATTATCGAAAAACACGCCAACCGGCTGGAAGCGATTGTCGAGGACCTCCTTCAACTCTCCCGGATCGAGAAGGAAAACGAGACCGGACAAATCCGGCTCAGGGAAGGTTCTATTCTAAAAGTTCTCAAATCTTGCATTCAAATATGTCAGGCAAAAGCGGACGCCAAAAGAATTGAAATCGAGTTGGTCTGCGACACTTCCGTGAAGGCATCCATTAACGCGGCACTTCTCGAGCAGGCCCTCATCAACCTGATTGACAATGCTGTCAAGTATAGCGGGGAAAACGGCAGGATTGAAATCAAGGTGGAAAAGACGCCCGTGGAATTGGCCATAAGCATTAAGGACAACGGTATCGGTATTTTAACAAAACATCTTCCCAGGCTTTTTGAGCGGTTTTACCGTGTGGACAAAGCGCGCAGTCGAGATCAGGGGGGCACAGGTCTGGGCTTGGCCATTGCCAAACACATCGTCCAGGCTCATGGCGGTCATGTAACGGTGGAAAGTGAGTGGGGCAAGGGGAGCATTTTTTGCATACATCTGCCTGTAGCTGAATATTGCGACAAGGTGTGATCGATCAACCGAGTATTCTCCCGGACAACATTCCTAAAAATGAAATATCCGGTTCCGGTTTTTACGGATTTCCCGCTCCCGTTGTTTTAATCGAATGAGCGGGGCTTTTTTTTTTGCCATGGCTGCATCGGGCCTGTCATTTAGATTGGACAATGTACAGTTACGACTACTACATACAGGCAGCATGTTCAACTGCGGGTTGACGTATCGACCACCGTTCGGTATAAAGACCGGATTGCAATTACGCGGAAAATACAAAGGAAAGGCCTATGGAACTTTTGGCGATATTTCAAGAGATAGTCAACGACCCGTTTCGATATGCCCGGGACTGGAAGGCCAGAACCGGCAGACAGGTTTTGGCTACCTTCTGCTCCTATGTACCGGAGGAAATAGTTTTGGCCGCCGGGTGTCTGCCGTTTCGAATTTTTGGCAGCGGTTCCGAAATTGAGAAGGCTGATGCTCACCTGCAGGCCTACAGCTGCAGTCTGGTTAGAGGGGCCCTGGAAGACGCCTTGAGCGGAAAGCTTGATTTTGTGGACGGGGCCGTGTTTCCCCATACCTGTGATTCGATTCAACGACTGTCGGACCTGTGGCGAATGAATGCCGGGTTTGATTTCCATCTGGATATCGTGTTGCCGGTAAAACTGAACACGGACAGTGCCAGGGCATACATGATCGATACCGTACGGAAATTCCAGACCGAGCTGGGCGTTGCCGTTGGTGTGGAAATTACCCCGCAAAAACTGGCGGATGCCGCTGCTGTTATGAATCGTGTGCGCGAAGGGCTGGAACACCTTTACCGGATAAGGAGTGTCGGTCCGAACCGAATTTCCGGATCGGATCTGCACACCATTGTGAAAGCATCCATGCTCATGGACAAA
>CAZKYZ010000128.1:0-9507 GCA_964557055.1 uncultured Desulfobacterales bacterium | reverse complement strand
GGCTCCCCAGGTGGAGTATGTCGTAAACAATTCGAATTCTCAATTTTTCTTCGTGGAGAATGAAGAACAGTTGGACAAGTGGCTTTCCTTTCGGGATAAGACGCCTTCGCTCAAAAAGGTGATCGTATGGAACATGGAGGGCCTGCGGGATTTTAAGGATCCGCTCCTGATGACCTATGAGGAACTACTTGGCGTTGGGGAAGAACAGGCCGAAACGGGACTGGCGGCATTTATAGAACGGGGCCGCAAGGTTCAACCCCAGGACCTTTCTGTTCTTATCTACACTTCCGGGACGACCGGTCCTCCCAAAGGCGCCATGCTCACCCATCGCAACGTCACCTGGATGGCAACCGCGGTGGAAGCGCATAACGAAATGAATGCCGGCGAGGATGTGTTGTCCTTCCTGCCGCTGTGCCACATATTTGAACGTCTCTTCTCCGTCTTTGCCCATATCACGCACGCTTATGTGGTAAACTTCGTGGAGAAACCGGATACCGTAATGGACAATATGCGGGAAGTGTCCCCCACGGTTGGTTACGCTGTGCCGCGTATCTGGGAGAAATACTACTCGGGAATCCTGATCCGCATGTCGGAAGCCACCTGGTTCAAAAAGCTGGTTTTCGGTGCTGCCCTGAAGATCGGGCAGCAGCGAGCTACCCTGATGATGGATTTCAAACCGGTTCCCTTTCACCTAAAATGGCTTTTTAAGATTGCCTATCTGGCTGTGTTTCGGAAACTTCAAGAACGCATGGGGTTTGATAGGCTCCGGGTCGCCTATTCCGGAGCTGCTCCCATTTCGCCGGACGTGCTGAAATTTTATCAATCCATTGGCGTGAATCTCATCGAAGGATACGGCCAGACCGAAGGGACAGGGGTAACCTGCACTTCCCAGCCGGGGCAGGCCAAGTTCGGCAAGGTGGGAACCCCGGTTCCAGGCTGCGAGGTGAAAATAGCAGATGACGGTGAGATTCTGGTCAAATCACCGGGTGTTTTTAAAGGGTATTTTAAAAACCCGGAATCGACGGCGGAGACAATTGTCGATGGCTGGCTCTTTTCCGGGGATGTGGGCGAACTCGACAAGGACGGCTACCTGAAAATCACGGATCGCAAGAAGGACATTATTGTCACTGCCGGCGGAAAGAATATCACGCCCCAGTATATTGAAAACAAACTCAAGGCGAGCATCTACGTTAACGACGCTGTTGTTATCGGCGACCGCCGCAAATTTCTGTCCAGCCTGATCATGATTGACGAGGACAACGTGGTCAAATTTGCCCAGGACCACAAAATTCAGTTTTCCACCTACAAAGACCTCACTCAGAGCCCGGAGGTCAAAGAACTGATCCAGCAAGAAGTGACCAAGGTCAATGAAACCCTGGCCCGGGTTGAACACATACGCAAATTTACCATCCTGCCCAAGAAGTTGTACGAAGAAGACGGTGAGGTGACCCCCACCATGAAAGTGAAACGAAAGTTTATCAACGAAGCCTTCGGGGACCTTATCGAAGCCATGTACGGGGGGCATAAGACATAGCGCTTTCCAAATTTCTTCTTCCCGTTTCCCATTATGATTGCCCTGCTTCATCTCCAACAATTTTGATTACCACCAATGTAATATCATCTTCCGGACGGGCGCGGCCGGCAAACGCGAGTAATGCTTGCATAAGCGCATCGAGAATGTGCTGTGATGATTGCCGGGCGCTGCTGCGGATGATCTCCCGGACAGCTTTTTTGCCGAACATGGCACCGGCGGGGTTGCGGGTTTCCCAAAGACCGTCGGTCGCCAGCAGGACAATCCGGCCAGGCGGGGTATTCTTTTCCGGATACGCTGTGTACTGCCAGGCGAGGTCCGTACCCAAGGAAATCCCCTCGCCTTTCAGCTCTTTAAAACGGTCTGTGCCGGGATCGTAGATGACGGCCGGGTCGTGGCCGGCGCGGACCCATTCGAGAGCGTCGTCCATTGGGTCGATGGTCAGCAGAAAGAGGGTCACAAAGCTTCCCGATTCTGCTGTGTCGATGGCGAACTGGCGGTTGACATCCGTCAGTATGTCGGCAATAGAACCGGGCAGTGCCGCCCGCTGCCGCAAAAAGGCGCGCACAGTTGCCATCAACAGGGCGGAAGGGATGCCGTGGTCGGAAACATCACCAATCACAAACGCCGGTTTACCGCCAATGTTCAGGAAATCGTAGTAATCACCGCCGGTTTCGTCGCAGTAACGTGCGCTCGCGGCGATATCCAGCCCCTGATAGCTGGGGGGGCCTTTTGGCAGAAGGTTTTGCTGAACTTCACGGGCCAGGGCCAGGCTTTTGCGCATCTGCCATCTTTCCCGGAGGCCCACCGTCATATGGTTGAAGCTGCTTGCCAGAATGCCGAGCTCGCCGGTGTCCATGACGGTGGCCGAAGCGGTGAGGTCGCCATTGCGGACGCGCATCATGGCCTGCTTGAGGTTGTTGATCGGCTCGACCACATTGCGCGTCAGGAGGCGCGACAGGATCAACGCTACCGATATCTCGACGATCAGAATAAAAACAATCAAAAAGAACAGGCTGTCGAGTACTTCCTGAGGGTTCATGATCATCATTTTCTCTGCCTTATCATACGACAGGACGGCCAGATCAACCAGGGGTAGTACACTGGCAAGAAAGAAAGTGATGAAGATGCGCCGACCAAGTGTGGGCCGGAAGACACCTTTGACTTTATCGATTTCGCCTTGGGGAAAGAACAACGGCCAGATTTTGCGGCACAAGTTTTCCGTGAAAAAAAAGATAATCGCGCAGACGACGACGCCGGCGAGAAAGATACCGATAAATATCCAAATGAATTCAAACAGTATGCTTTCGACCTCCGGATGCCTTCTGACAAAAAAAAGGAAATAGATGGGCATGGCGACAGCTGCGAGCAGCCAGTTCAACAAGCTCATGACGGCGAAAACGAAAGGTATGTTCAGGATTTTCCGGCCGGCCAGGTGCGCCAGTTTTTCAGGGATGTGCCGCCCTTCGATTTTACACTGGATGAAGTCCATAATGTCCTGCTGCCAGGTTTTGCCTACAATCCACCCCAGAAAAAACTGCAAGGCAAGCATGGCCAGTGGAAATGTCAACTGGTTGGGCAGATCCCGATAGAGGGGGCGAACCGGGTCAATTACCAGAAAGTAGGCGATACAACTCAACGCTCCGGTCAGGTTTGCCAGGATTTGAACCACCCTGACTTTTGTGTGCAGAATCTTTCTTGCTTCCTCCCAGGACATAGGACCCCCCCAAAAAGATAGTCGTTTAACCCACAAGCTATGGATCTTTCGCCTAAACCCCTTCAGCCTATCCACTTACAGCCTATATTTTCCGGCATATCCTCTGGGTGTAACCATGAAGTCGAGATACCGGAAAGAGGAACTGCTCCCGATAAAAACAGTGGTCTGCATATCGACCGTCGCAGTGTCCAGATCTTTTAATGCAATGATGTTTACACGCTGGTTGTCGCGCATGGCCGCGGTAACGATCCCGGTGACAGTATTTTCATCCCGGTACCGTAAAATGATTTCCTGGGCTTTTTTCAGCTGCCCGGTCCGTCTTTTACTTTTGGGATTGTAAAGCACAATAACGAAATCCGCCTGTGCGGCAGCTTCCAAACGCCTGGCAATTACCTCCCAGGGCGTCAGCAGGTCGCTGAGACTTATGACTGCGAAGTCGTGGGTGAGCGGGGCTCCGAGAAGAGATGCCCCCGATGCCAGGGACGGGATGCCGGGCACCACTTCCACCTGCAAGCCTTCCGCAACCCGGCTGCCGGAGAGATCTCCCCGAGGGACGACGGCTTGGATATTCATTTCTTTAAGCATTTCAAAGGCCAGGCCGGCCATGGCGTAGATGCCGGGATCACCGCTGCAGACGATGGCGCAGCTGCTGCCGGACATGGCCGTCGCGATGGCCGATCGTACCCGCTCCACTTCCTTCATCATGGCAGTGCTGATGATGTTTTTATCCCGGATCAATGGCCGGATCAATTCAATATAGGTTGTATATCCGGCCACAGTGTCAACGCTTTCAAGAACCTCTTTCGCCCGCAGAGAAAGATGTTCCCGGGCTCCGGGGCCTATGCCGACCAGGTAAAGTTTATTCTGGCAACGGCAACCGTCGCGTTCGCTGTTTTGTTTTTGAGAACGATCAATGGCCCCTTTCGGGCGGCCAGAATTGCTGCTGCTTCGCATACGCTTTTAACCCCTATGTGTTTTTGCGCAGCGGCGGAAGTTGACTGGATGCCGGCTGCGTGATTCAGATCTGTTTTACTGAAAAATTCTATGGGCAAGCCGAGCTCCCGGGAGAGCGCGAGCAGACCTTCTTCGTCTGATTTGATATCGATGCTAGCCAGGCCGGCCAGGCTGGCCCTGGATAGTTGGTTGCCTTCCAGAACGTTGTAAAGGAGTTCCCGGATTTCCGGCATGCCGGTTCCGCGGTTGCAGCCGATTCCGGCTTTCAGCGTCGGCGGCCGCAGTACCAGAACACCCTCCGGAAGCGCTCGGATGGCGTCGTCGATATAGATACCGACGGTGTCGCCGGCGGTTGTTGCAGCGCTCATTTTGTCCCGGTAAACCCCGGGAAGCTTCTGGTCCATATACCTGTATGGGTCATGCAGAGCGATCGTGTTTTTCTTTAGAAAAGCCATGCTCACGTGGCGGATAGCCTGCGGGTTTTCGATGGCAAGACCCTTGTCCGTTGCCCATACATCGATGGCCGGCAGATTGTTTGCATCCGTCGCGGTGGTAATAACAGGCCTTGCGCCGATAGCGCCGGCAACTGCTTGAGCAAGGCGGTTGGCACCTCCGATATGGCCGGACAGGAGACTTACGGCGTGTGTCCCGGTGTCATCTACCACGACGACGGCAGGATCTGTGGTTTTTTTACTCAGGTGAGCGGCGATGACACGAACGGTGATGCCGGTGGACATAAAAAATATGTGCCTGCTGTAATGGTGAAAGTTATCGGCAACCATTCCGGAAAGGCCGTCGAAAGCGGTGTGGCAGGCATCATCGTTGGCAAGGGAATCGGAACAGTAGATATGGGTGTTTTCCAGCGAATCGGCCAGTTTTCGGGCAAGCCGGAGGCCGTTTGCGGTAATGGCCCACAGGGCGGTTGTATTTGGGGTTTCGTGATCAGGCATGCCGTCTCCTTAGACCTGATCTTTATTTTTGGTTGTACGATCGTTGGCTTGACGGAAACCATGAGCGAAACCGGCGTCGTACAATTTCGATCTGTGTTCGAGGGAATCCAGCTTTACGGCAAGTGTTTTGCCGACGACAATCAATGCCTGTCGGTTGATTTTTTCCCGGGCCACCGTTTGGCTGAGCTGGCCGATACTCGTTGCAATGATTTTCTGATCCGGGTGGGAGGCCCGGTAAACAATGGCACAGCACCCATCTGGGCCATACGCCTCCGCCAATGCACTCTGTACCTTGTCCACCAATGAAATGGAAAGATAGATGGCCATGGATGCCTGGTGGGCGGCCAGTGCTTTCAAGTCTTCCAGTTGCGGTACCGGTGTGCGGCCGGCCACACGGGTCAGGATCAGGGTTTGGCTCACTTCCGGCAGGGTATACTCGATTCCCAGGGCAGCGGCTGCTGCGAATGCGGCTGTCACGCCCGGAATCACCTGATAGGGGATCGATTGTTTTGAAAGGGCGGCCATCTGTTCGAATACGGCCCCATACAGGCTGGGATCTCCCGTGTGCAGCCGGACCACTTTACGGCCCTGGTGATGGGCGGTTGCCATGGCAGCGACGATTTCATCCAGGTGCAAAGAAGCGCTGTTGACCCGTTCCGTATCCGCAGGTGCCCATTTCAGTATAGCTTCCGGAACGAGAGAACCGGCATAAACAATCAGGTCTGCCTGCTGCAGCGCTTTTTGGCCTTTTACGGTGATCAGTTCGGGGTCTCCGGGACCAGCTCCCACAAAAAGAATGGGGGCGGGAGTGGGTGTCGTCATTTGTTCTCTCCAGACTTGATACCGGAAACGATCCAGACCGGATTGAGTGCTTCCAGTCGGCGCCCCCAGGGCATTTTTTTCCCGCGACTGACCTGTATCTGAACGATGTCGGCTTCAAAAGCGGTTTTTCGGAAGATTGTCGTGACTGCTTCCAGGTTTTCCAGCAAAACGGTATTGACGACAAGGATGCCGCCCGGTTTCAGGCAGTGTGCCGCTGCAGCGGTAATGTCGGCCAGCTTCCGGCCGCCGCCACCGATAAAAATGCGGTCCGGGGCCGGAAGGTCGGCCAGCCCATCCGGCAGTTCCGCCTCAATAACGGTTAATCCGGTTGCACCAAATCGTCTTCTGTTTTCCAAAATGCAATCGATGCGGCTTTTATTGCGTTCCACTGCAAAAATTCGGCCTCCGTTGAGAAAAGCGGAAGCTTCGATGGAGATGGACCCACTGCCGGCGCCGAGGTCCCACAAGGTCATACCCGGCCCCAAAGCCAGTTTGGCTATGCTCACGGCGCGGATTTCGGATTTGGTGATTAATCCGTTTTCATGTTTGAAGCCGTCATCCGGCATACCCGCGTAGATTGTTCTCCGGAAGGAAGAAGAATCCTTTTTGCGGATCAGCAATACAATATTGGGCTCCTGGTAAACGGTCTGCATGGCCTGCGCCAGGGTGCAGCGGCCATAGTTTTCGGACGGATCGCCCAACTGTTCGAACACCCAGAAATCAACATCGCTAATACCCAGCTGCTTCAGTCGGCCGGCCAGCCAGGACGGGTTGTGTTTGGGGTCGGTATAGACGGCGATCTTGTCGTTGGTGGCCAGGATCCGGGGCAGGTTATGTTCCCTGCTGCTGCCGTGAAAGCTGATCACAAAAGCGTCGTTCCAGGACTGGCCGATGCGGGCGAAAGCGGCGGCAACCGATGAAACATTCGGGTGGATTTTGACGTTTTGCGCTTCGATGACGCCGATAATATAGGCGCCGATGCCATAGTAGAGCGGGTCACCCGAGGCGAGGACAACCACGTTTTTTGCCGGCATACGATCCCGGATCTTTTCAACAACAGAGCGGAGGCCTCCGGAAATTTCGATCTTTTCACAAGGCAGATTTTCGAAATAGTTCAAGTGGCGTTTTCCGCCGACCAGTACATTCGCCTGGTGAATCAGATCCAGGTGAGCAGACGTAAGATCGGCCGGGGACATGCCGATTCCGATAATGTGGATGGGAGCAGCCATGATAGCCCGATGTTTACCACTGCCCCCAATAGGGGGCAAGAAAAAACAATCAACCTTTTGTGAACGGACACAAGCTGTATCTGCACCCGGCGGTATGCAACAATTTGGATGTCAATGTGGTTTTGCGGTCAAAGACGGATGCTCAAGCTGTTCTCGAATCACCAGGGAAAGCGTTTCAATGGCCCTTTCAATGGTTGCTTCGTCCGCCATGGTAAAATTGAGGCGCATGGTTTCAAGGCCTTCGCCCTGCCGTGTAAAGAAAAATCTTCCAGGGACAAAGGCGGTATTGCGTCGGATGGATTCCCGGTAAACCGTGTCCATATCCAAACCTCCGGGACCGGTCGCCCAGATGAACATCCCGCCATCCGGCTCCGACCAGTGCATTGCTGCCGGGAAAAACCGGGACATTGCCTGCAGCATGGCGGCCTGCTTCGGTTTGTAAAGCGCCAGGATTGTCGGGAGATGTTTTTCCAGATGCCCATTATCGATATATTCGGCCGCCAGGGCCTGGTTGAAGGTGCCGGTATGAAGATCGACACCCTGCTTGGCTGTCACCAGCCATTTTTGTATGCATGCCGGAGCGATACAAAAGCCGATACGCAACCCCGGGGCAAACACTTTGGAAAGGGTGTTCACATAAACCACGTGGTCGGGGGCCAATGTTTTCAGGGGAGGCAGTTCATCCCCGCGATAGCGCAGAAAGCTGTACGGATCGTCTTCAATCAGGACGATGTTGTATTTTTGTATGATTTCGGCAATAGCTGTTCGGCGATCAAGGGGAATCGTTCGGCCGGTTGGGTTTTGAAATGTCGGCACGCTGTAAACAAATTTAAGCGGATGCTGTTTCAGGGCGGATTCCAGTGCATCCGGGATAAGACCGGCATCATCCGAGGCGATGCTGATATAGCGGGGTTCGTACGGGTTGAATGCAGAGATGGCACCCAGATATGTGGGGGATTCCACAGCGACGGCATCGCCTTTTGATATCAGCACTTTTCCCAAAGCGTCCAGTACACCTTGGGAGCCGCTGGAGATCAGGATTTCCTCCGGACCGGCGGCAATTTTTTGTTTTTGGATAAACCGGGACAGGGCTTCCCGCAAGGGCGGGAACCCTTCGGTGGCGTCGTATTGAAACGCGCGTGATCCGTATTTCCGGATTACTTTCGTGGCCAATTTCGGCATGATATCCATGGGGAAACTGTCCGGAGCTGGAATCCCGCCTGCCAGGGATACCATGCCGGGCCTGGAAACCACCTTCAGGATTTCGCGGATAGCGTTGACGCCCATGCGTTGGGTGCGGTGGGCCAATACTTTTTCGGTAATCATGTTTTGGATAGTCCCTGTAAATAGATTTGGAGTTGGTGGTGGGCAAGCCGCCAGATTTGCGGATCCCTGCTGGCGGTGTACAGTGGTGCGGCGCCGTTTAGGGCCACTATGATAAAATCAGCTGTTTCGCGAATATCGACATGGGCTTTCAGCAATTCTTTGCGATGGGCTTCCGCGAGCCATGTCTGAAGCAGTTTGGAGAAGCTGACAAACCCGCGAAGGATGTGGCGGCTCATGGAAGAAGATTGCCCCGACAGTTCCGCCAGCATATTGAAAAAAAAGCACCCACCGTCAAAAATGTCGGCGCCCAGATATGCCTCGAGATTGCGGTGAATGACCGCTTCGATTCGCAAGAGAGGGTTTTCTATTTCGCGTGTTCCCCGGAACACGATTTCGCGCCAGATGGATACGGCCCGATCGTAAACGGCATACCAGATGTCCTCTTTGCTTCGGAAATGGCCGTACAAGCCGCCCTTGGTAAGGTTGGTGGCTTCCAGAATGTCGTTTATGGAAGTGTTGTAATAGCCTTTCACGGTAAACAACTGTAGTGATTTGTAAATTATATTGTCTCTCGTTTTTTTACCTTTGGGTCCCATCTGTAACTCCTTTTATATAAACCGACCGGTCTGTATAAATTTAGCTGAAGATTAAACGGCTGTCAAGATTTTTTGGGGTTTTTCCGGAAATTTTTCCAGGAGAAGGGAGGGCGGGAATCGAGAAAGGAACTGTGGCAATAAAAAATAAGCCCCGTGTAGACGGCTATTTTGAAAATAGACATTGCACACAGCTGCCGGATGCAATATATTTGCATTATCAAGTTTTTGGACAATCCGAATTATTGAACGAATATCATTAAAAAATAAAATTAGTTAGATTTTTTTCAGGCGTCATTCGTCTTTTTTTAGTATAGAAACCTGTATGCGTTTCTTTTGCAGAGATGTGCTAAGACCCGGATAAGGAGACCGGATGAGGCTCGGT
>CAZKYZ010000127.1:0-9548 GCA_964557055.1 uncultured Desulfobacterales bacterium | reverse complement strand
GTATCTCAAGGCCTCCGGAACACCGCCGGCAGTATTGCGGGAACGGTTCGGTTTCCAGCGGCTACCTGACTTCAAGGACTCCCTGTGGCAGGCAGTACAGCGCGAAGCGACATCCGCCATACGGCCGGTTCCCAGGCGGTTAATCCGGGGAAGCGACGTATCTTCCCGGGCAATTCAGGCTGCCATCCAAAACTGTGGGCAAATAGACCCCCAAAAATGCATCCGTGTCCTGCAACAGGATATTTTCGATATCGAACAGATTCAACAAGAGACCATTGTCTGCAACCCGCCCTACGGCATTCGAATGGGCAAAGAAATGGACCTGAATGATTTTTACCGAAGATTCGGGGACTTTCTAAAACAGCGCTGCACGGGAACAACCGCCTATATCTATTTTGGGGACCGGCAGTGGATCAAGAAAATTGGATTGAAACCTTCCTGGAAAAAACCGCTGGCAAACGGCGGGCTCGATGGCCGCCTGGTGAAATACGATCTGTATTGAAAGCGATCCGGTTTCTATCCATAAATGGTCTTTTTGACAAGTGCGGCAAATTCCGGATAAGATACATTGCTTTGATTGCATGAGGAGAATTTTGGCCGATGCCACCACAGTTTGTCCGATGCCCGTGGGCTGCAGCCGGCAGCCCGGCTGAAAAAGAATACCACGACAAGGAATGGGGCGTGCCCGTCCATGATGACCGGCTCCTTTTCGAATTCCTGATTCTGGGGGGCGCCCAGGCCGGATTGAGCTGGTCCACCATCCTGAACAAGCGTAACGGTTATCGCTCCGCTTTCGACAATTTCGATGCCCACAAGATCGCGTGTTATGATAATATGAAAATCGACAAATTGAAGAAAAACCTCCAAATTGTCCGCAACCGGCTCAAGATAGAATCCGCGGTTTCCAACGCCCGGGCGTTTCTGGTTATCCAAAGCGAATTCGGTAGTTTCGATAATTACATCTGGCAATTTGTCGATAGAAAACCTGTGATCAACCATTGGAAAAGTATGGATGAACTTCCGGCCGTCACGCCTTCGTCGGAATCCATGAGCAAAGACATGAAAAAAAGGGGCTTCCGTTTTGTGGGCCCGACCATCTGCTATGCCTTCATGCAGGCAGTCGGAATGGTAAATGATCATATTGTGGACTGCTTCCGTTATAAAGCGATATGCCGGGCATCATGAACAATGAAAAGCATCTAACCTTTGCAGACGTTCCGTATGAGCACGATGCCTGTCGGTAGAAATCAACGCAACAATATCGTCAATCACGCGGGGGAAACAAAATGCTGACAAGACATCTGGGGTTAAACGGTTTTCGGGCAAGTGAGGTGGGGCTCGGCTGCTGGCAGTTCGGAGGGGATTTTGGGCCGGTGGCTGAAAAAACCGCCATGGAAATTATGGAAGCCGCTGTATCCGGCGGTATTACCTTTTTTGATACAGCCAATGTTTATGGAGACGGCCGCAGCGAAAAACTGATCGGCAGATTCCTGCAACAGCAGCCGGCCGGCATCACCGTAGCCACCAAATTCGGTCGGGGCGAGGTTTACCCGGACAACTATTCAGAAAAAGCCTTGAACGAATCCGTCGATGCAGCAAGGCGCCGCCTGGGGGTTGATGTCCTGGACCTCCTTCAGCTGCATTGTATACCCATCGGGGTTCTGCAAGAAGGTGCCGTCTTTGACTGGCTGCGCAAACTGAAAGACCGGGGGGCTATCCGCCATTTTGGCGCCAGCGTCGAAACGGTCGAGGAGGGGCTGCTCTGCCTTCAACAGGACGGCCTGCTTTCCCTTCAGGTAATCTTCAACATTTGCCGGCAAAAACCGGCAGCAACGCTCCTGCCGGAAGCCGAAAAAGCCGGCGTGGGCATTATCGTTCGGCTTCCCCTGGCCAGCGGCCTGCTGTCCGGGAAATTCAACCAAAAAACAACGTTTGCCGAAACGGACCATCGCAATTACAATCGTGACGGTGCCTATTTCAATGTCGGCGAGACATTTGCCGGGCTGCCTTTTGAAACCGGTGTTGCCCTGGCGGATGCCATGAAAGCGTATGTGCCCCAGGGGATATCCATGGCCCAGATGGCCCTGCGCTGGATTCTGGACCACAAATCCGTTTCGGTTGTCATTCCGGGTGCCAGCTCGGAGGACCAGGCCCGAGCCAATGCCGCTGTTTCCGGTTTGGCGCCCCTGCCGCCGGATCTTCATCGGAAACTGTCCGATTTTTATCGGGACCGGATTCATGACCACATCCGCGGTCCCTATTAGGCTGTGTCTTAAAATTCTATCGTTTCGGTTTTGATCATTCCACCAGGTTCTGGTATGTCTTTTATCCGGTCCCTTTCACTGAAAACTTACGCAATGGAGTTTTATCGATGGATATCGCTTCTATAGTCGACACAATCGTTCAGTTTTTCAGCGCCCACACGATCATCGCCATCGTTATTCTGATTGTTGCCGGTGGCTTGATCTATGTAAAACCGAAAGCCATGGCAAAACTGGCTGCGATTATTCTGGCAGCTGGAGCAATTTACGGAATCGTTAACATGCTATGGGGGACGACCTTTACCGGTGTTTCCAACAAAAATAAAATGGTCGACACCGAACCGGCAGACACCGAACCATAGGAGAAAACCGTTATGGCCGAGCCTGTCAAAGCGTCCGTTATGGCGGCCTTTGCCGCCGATGCTCTCTCCCTGGGGGCACACTGGGTATATGATACCGGGGATATTGATCGGAAAATTGGCCGGATAATTTCGTATCACAACCCCATCGCTCCGTTTCACAGCGGGAAAACCGCCGGGCAGTTTACCCATTACGGCGACCAGATGCTGGTCCTGCTCCAATCGCTGAAGGCCTGCGGGGGCTATGACCCGGTTCACTTTGCCGATACCTGGCGATCTTTTTTTACATCCTATGGCGGATATTTCGACCATGCCACCAAGGATACGCTGCACAATCTTGATCAGGGCCTCGGCATCAAAGACTGCGGATCTGCATCTGAAGATCTTGGCGGGGCTTCCCGTATTCCGCCACTGGTTTTTGCCCACCCCGACAACCTGGACAAGCTGGTAGCTGCCGCCCGAAGCCAGACAGCATTTACCCACAATGACCCACGTGTTGTGGACAGCGCGAAATTTTTCGCAGGAACCGTTTTTCACGTCCTGAACGGCAAACCACCGTCAGCGGCCATCCGACACGCCCTGGATGGCAAGCTCAAAGGAACGGCCATCGCCCGGCTGATCGAAACCGGCCTCGGCACCAAAGGGTTGGATACCCGCAAAACCATTGCGGGCTTCGGCCAGATGTGCGCTGTTGAGGCCGCTCTTCCGGCAACTGTTCACCTGATCGTTTCTTACGAAGACGATCTGAAAACGGCTCTGGTGGAAAATGTAATGGCCGGTGGTGATTCTGCCGCAAGGGGTGTGCTTGCCGGCATGGTGCTGGGAGCCTGGAACGGGATGGATGCCATCCCCACGGAGTGGATCGACGACATGATAGCCGGAAAGCTCATTTCCGGCCTGTTGGACACCCTGGAATCGTGAGTTATCGCGGAATACCGCATGGGCCGATGTTGTCTTTTAGGGCTTGCCATTCTCCTGTGCCTGCTTCAGCTGCTCCCATACCTCGGCCGTTCGGACTTTCGTCTTGGCGGCATCTGTGCTGTTGTCAATGATATAATCGGCAAAACGCACCTTCTCATCGATGGAAATCTGGCTGGAAATAATGTGCAGCGCCGTTTCCTGAGAAACCCCATCCCGCTTCATAAGCCTTTTCACAAGTGTTTCCGGCGGGCTGTAAACCACCACAATTTTATGAAACAGTTCCTGCATGTTCTGCTCGATCAGCAAAGGGATAACGGCCACAACAACAGCATGGGGATCGCTGGATGCAATCTCCTTCAGGCGGCCCTGGAACTCACTGGAGATTCGGGGATGCGTGAAATCCTCCAGTATTTTACGCTTTTCGGAATCGTTGAAAACAATACCGGATAGTTTTTTACGATCGAGCGTCTCATCGGCCTGGAGCACTTTTCGGCCGAAGAAGGCAATGATGTCTTCATATGCCGGCCGACCCGGTTCAACAACCTCGCGCGCCAGCATATCAAAATCGATAATATGCGCACCTTTTTTGGCCAGCACCCTCGCCACGGTCGATTTCCCGCTGGCAATGGAGCCGGTAAGCCCCACCAGAAATATGCTGCTGCCTGCCCGGAAACCAGTATGAGGTTGATCGGCCAGGTCCTTTGGTAGCCGTCTTTTGGGCTGGTGATTGCGCTTCTCCATATTGTCTGCGACTTGTTTACTGTCCATAAACCATGGCTGTTTTTGGTTTCCAGATCTTTTTATCACATTTCCGTTGAACACAACAGTTAATATGCTGCGCCCCTTCGCTGTTTTTCTTCAATCTATTATGATATAAACGGGTCATGCTGAAAAAAACAGATATCATCGACAAAGCCCGCGAATTCGGTTTCGAAGATGTTGGCTTTACAACGGCCGAGCCGTTTGAAAGCCAGCGAAAAATTCTTGAAGAGCGACGGGAATACTACCAATGGGCTATTGACGCCGGCCTGGACCTGATCGCCGGTACCGATCCGCGAACCATCCTCCCGGACGCCAAAGCCATCATCGTCCTCATGGAAGTATATTTTCGCAAGTCCTATCCTGCCAGCATGGAGTCCAACTTCGGCCGCTGCTACCTGGATGACGACCGCGTTACCCGGGACCGCCTGGGAAGCCGCATCAAGGGTTTTCGGGATTATCTTCGGCAAAACGATATCCAGACCAAAATACCTTTCCACCTGCCCCACCGGCTGGCCGCCGCCCGGGCCGGAATGGGCACTTTTGGGAAAAACTGCCTCTTTTTTCCCCACACGGTGGCCCGTCGAAGCTCCTGGGTACTGCCCATCGCCGTTGTTGTGGATGCGGTTCTGGAGCCGGACAGCCCCACCCTGGAGGTCGGCTGCCCCGACTGGTGCAAAAACACCTGTATCATCGCCTGTCCCACCGGAGCGCTGATGGGCCCCCGCAAAATAGACCCCCGCAAATGCATCTCCTTTCTGACCTATTACGGTGAAGGCATCACGCCCCGGGAACTGCGCGAGCCCATGGGTCTGTGGGTATACGGCTGCGACCGCTGCCAGAACGTCTGTCCCCGCAACGCCGCCTGGCTGGCCAATGAACTGCCGGCAAATAAAAAAGTGCGGGCCATGGTTGCCGATTTTCGCCTGGAAAAACTGCTGCACATGGACATTCCCTATTTCAATACCCGGGTGTGGCCCCACATGTTCTACATGAGCGAAAAGGACATCTGGCGATGGAAAATGAATGTGGCCCGTGCCATGGGAAACAGCCTGGACCCTGGTTTTGTTCCGGACCTTGCACGGGCGTTTGTCGAAATCGATGATGAGCGGGTGCTGGGGATGATCGCCTGGTCGCTGGGCCGCATCGGCGGGAAAAAGGCCGTCAAAGCATTAGAAGCATTGCCGAACAAGAAATCGGACATGGTTCGAGACGAAATTCAACAGGCACTTGCCTCCACCTGACTGCCGCATGAAACTGTCTCCCGGTTTGGACTTTCAGACAGTTTCTAATTGGCTGCTGCCTTTTTCAGCCGGTAAAAAAGCTGCCACCCCAGCATGGCGATACACTCGGCATCCAGGTGTTGTTCCGTCCGCCGTTGAAACAAAACCGAACAGGTGGCGCCGAATTCTTCGTCCGCGTCATTGAACAGCATGGTCATCGGTATCCTGGGCAGAGCATCGAACTGCATGACAACATCATAGGAAACATCAAGCTCCGCTGGATACCCCCCGATGGCGGCTCCTGCTTCACGCAACAGGTCGGCGCTTCCGGAAAACCGCCTGGCGATGGCATGTTCCACGTCATGGGAAAAATAGTTTCCCAGCGGGGCGGCATCCTTAAAATCCCTGAATGATACCCATGTTTTGTCCACCGGCAGTTCCCGGGGACAGAGCAGGACATATTTGCTCAGGATAACACAAACATCATAGCCCGGCCGCCGGCCGTCAGCATCGGTGATCCCTTTGGCGGAAATGCGAAAATCATTTCCAAACAGTGCAATGATCAAAGCGTCCGCATCGACCCTGGCATCCAGGTTCCAGGCGACGGCTTCTATATCGATTTCACCGATCTGGTGGAGATACTGCTTGTAGGATTTATCATAAACAGTCTCTTCCGTATTCATTTTGTCCGCACCCTTTTCATAACTTTTTAAACTGCACCCGATTCCGGTCCGCCTGTTCAATCACAGCCGGAACATGGGAAACGGCCTCAACGGATGCTGCCGCATCCAACGCAGGGCCAGCACCAGCAACCGTTTATGAAACCCTTTCCTTGGAAATACCCGGAGAAGATCAACCAGATAATTGCATGGCAGGTTTGTGGGCAGGCCGAACAGGCAAACATCCAGCCAATCCGCCCGGCGAAATGCCTCCACCAGGTCCGGGGTCGTTCCCCGCCATGGAAACAGCTTGTGGTGCTGCTGGATGATCAGGGCGATCTCGCCCGACCAGGATTCCCGCCCGGAGGCGGACAGATATGCCGACGCCCTCCGAATAGAAGGACCAAGGTAGTCAAACGTGTTGTCCTGCCAGATTGAGATATCGTGAAACGCTGCCGCCACAGCAAGTTTTTCTACAGAATTTCCATCCGCGTCGGCCAGGCCGCACGCCATGTTAAACACACGGTAGGCATGATTCCTGTAGGAAAGGTAGTCCGCTTGCAGAAACAGCCGCCATTGGTCAAACAGACGTTCCATCGTCTCGTGTTCGCTGATTATCTTCATTGTCGCGTTCCATGGGCTAAACGTCAGTATAATTCTTTATTTTTTCAATTAGATAATCATCTTCCAAATCGAAGATATAGGACTGAATACAGTCCAGATACTTCCGGACCATTTCCCGATATTCCTTGTTTATCGAGCGGGTGTCGCCCACATCCAGAAATTTTTTGGCCCGGCACAGGAAAACGGTCATTGCCAAAAAGTTCTTGGCGTAATAGCAGGCAATAACGTGATTGATATACGTTATCAATTCAAAGGCATGTCGATTGCTGCTGTAATACGACCCCTCGATGATCACCGGTGAGTTTAATTGCTGGTGGTATTTTTCGATTTCAAGCTGCTTGGATGCCGGCATCGTTTTCCCTTTTCCTCAGGATGCCATCCCTGTGCAATTGGGGTGACAATTCAATTACACTGTCTCCCTGCCAATGGATGCGGCCACTGTCCGCATAACAAGGCGGCCGAGAATTTCACCGAAAAGGACATGTTTCCCGCAGTAACGCACTGTTTGCGGTCCAGCACCACCGGCGACGGCTATGGCATCTGTTCCCGTCCCGGTCGCCGTCTTCCCTGAAACAGGGCTCCGGATGCCGGCCTCCTGCAAAACCGCCGCCTTCGCTTCAGTCACCACCATCACTGCCTCCACCATGGCGGGCTCCGTCAAGATGGCCGAAGTTGCCACGATGATATTGATTGTCCCAATTGCACCGGATGATTCCCCCAGCTGCCGATTTTCCGCCCGGTCACCGGGTCGCCTCGGATTGGAAAGACCGGATGTCACGAACACCGTAAGGGCCACCCCCTGAACCGATTCACTTGCCATGCGAAATGAATCCATGGACGCCGCCGTCATCATGCCCACAACCGTCCCGTGCCAACCTTTCTCGACACAATACTTCTCCAGGGTCACCTCCGGAGCCTCGGGGGAAAAGGACCGCTTGGGGACTTTCAGGTTGACGATGTGCCCTGCCTCAACAAAGCCGCCATTTAAAACAGCGGAACTGATTACCGGGCGAGGTGAAGGAAAGGTAATATGCACATGGTTCTTTGTATGATCCAGAATGAGTTTCGCGTCAAACATGTTTTTACCTGATAGAACTTACCGAAGGTAATTCATTTAACAACTGGGGGCAACACGCTGCTCCATTGAATACAGCAGCACTATTCAATAATCGGATATTTTTTTCGCGTTACGTTTTTCGGCAACCCGTTAAAATGCCACCACTCATACGGCAAGGGCAAAAAACCGGCTTGCTGCATGGTATCCGCCAGCAGTTTCCGGTTAACGGCCTGTTTCTCACTCAGCTCGACACCCATTTTCATTTTGGCAAACTGCCAGTATAGCGCCAGAGTACTTTTGCGAAAGGGGGTGAACCCCATGTCGAGTTCCCGGCCGTCAGCATCCACAATTGTAATATCGACGGCAACTCCGTAATTGTGCATGGAGCCTTTGTCCGGGTGGGCCACGTACTTTTCGTAGCGGGTTCCCTTCATTTTCGCATACATCAACCGGGAAACACTTCTCGGCCGGGCCGCGTCCAGAATCAGCAGGCAATACTCCGGGTACCCGGCCTTCAGGATTTTCTGGGCCCGGGACAGTTTCAGGGCCACTTCCCTGCACAAATAGGCCCTGGTCAGTCCGCTGTAGTAATTCTCCCGGGAAAAATTTTTGCTTGCATCGGAATTGACCAGGTCCACCTGGATCGTTGGATCGATTGTGTGGACATCCACCAGTCCGGCCCTGATAAACCGCATTTCAATTTCATTGGCCGGCTCACCGGCAGCCGGCGATGCGAGGGATACGATAATGAAAAAGAAAACCATCACCCTCTCGATTTTCAATCGCTTCCGACGCAGCACGCTGAAATGAAATGGATATAACCGCAACACTATTCTTCCTCCGGCACCCGATGCGTAATCATCATGGCTCGCCTTCGCGCCACCGTCGCAAAATCTCCCGCACGGAACGGTTCATCTCTTTGGTAAAATCCGCATTATACTTTTTGTTGTACATCAATTGCCCCAGGTTGCGCGCCCCCCGAACCTCCTCCCGGTTGACGAGCATCTGCTTTTCCCGTTCATGGTACATCCTTTCAAAATCATCCTCCCTCAAGCACCGGTAGCGGTTTTCAAAAACCACAAAGCGCCGGTCGAACCGCAGGGTCTGCTTCCGTTCGCGCTGCTGTCGGGTGGGGTAACCGAAACAGACCAGGGCGATGGGAAACACAAAACGGGGAAGATCGAACAATTCTCGGTGGGTTTCGTAATTCTCCATGATGTCGCCGATATAGCAGGATCCGATCCCCAGAGACTCCGCCGCAATAACGGCGGTCTGGGCGGCAATAAGCGCGTCGCAGCAGGCCAGGAAAAGGTCCCCCTCCTGCGGCATCCGCAGGTTTTCCCCATTCTGGGCACAGATCTCCGCTACACCCGATATATTGTAGGTATCGAACCATTTCTGATAATCTGCCAGAAAAAGAAGGACCCATGGTGCCCGCGCGATAAACGACTGGTTGTCACAGGTTCGGGCCAGGGTTTCCCTGGCCTTTTGATCTGTCACCTCGATGATGGAATAGAGCATCAAATTGCCGGCGGTGGGAGCTCTCATGGCCACCCCCAGGATCCGGTTTCGTGTGTTTTCGTCTATCTCTCTGTCTTCGTATGCCCGTACCGATTTCCTGCGTAAAAGGATATCCATGGTTGGATTCATTTGATTTAGCCCCATTGCGGTGTTATGGCTATTCA
>CAZKYZ010000126.1:0-9572 GCA_964557055.1 uncultured Desulfobacterales bacterium | reverse complement strand
CCATTTTCATATCAGAAACGAGGATATTGCCCTGAAATAAGGCTATTTAAAAACAGAATATATCTTATCTTCAAATAATTAGCTTGGTCCGACCCCAGAGCCACCAGAGCCACCAGAGCCAAAGTGCCCTCAGCAGCTGCCGATACCCGATTTGCTACCCGCCGTCGCGAGCGAATTCGAAACGTGGTGGCTGCGCCTGCTGCTGCTCTATGGCCGCCTGATATTCTTTTCAAAAGCGCGCAGGGTAAGGTAAAAAAATATGATACAGTCTTGTATCTAGTGTCCGCCCACAAACGGCAGGTTTTGGTTTGGCGGAAAAACGCCGTTTATTCCTGCATACGGCACTCTTTGTCCCACTCCGGGCAGGCGGTTTTCATTTCCGTTTCATATTTCAATGTACACTCACCGCACTCCATTTCAACATTTGGAACATCGCCATACCGTTCCTGAAGCTCTTCTTTGGACAGCACCTGGGCGAGGCTGCAACCGCATTGGGGACAAGCTGTTTTAATGGTATACCGTTTTTTTGCCATGTTGGCCTCCTGTATCCTGTATTTCATGTTGTGGATCGTATATGATATGGAACAGCAAATATCATACCACATCTAATCGCTGAACGCATGTTAAATTACAGGCGGCGGTGCTGCAAGCATATTGCCTATCGATACCAATTGGGGTATGCTGCTTGCCCGCACAAAACCGGTGAATGTTTTACCAGGTGGTGACAAGATGAACATTGAAGCCTATTCCATTGAAAAACTGGCCGGCCAGCGGTTGATGTTCGGTTTTGAAGGAACGGAATGCAATAATGATGTACGGCATCTTATCAAAACATTGCACGCTGGCGGCCTTATCCTGTTTAAACAGAATATTCAATCACCGGGCCAGATTTCCCGGCTTTGTGATGAAGCCCAGGAATACGCCCGTCAGTGCGGTTTGCCACCGCTTCTGGTGGCTATCGATCAGGAAGGCGGCATGGTGGCCCGACTCTCGTCACCATTCACCGTCTTTAAAGGCAACCCGTATATAAAAAGTGCCGCCGATGCAGAAGAATTCGGACGGATCTGTGCTTCCGAACTGTTGGATGTCGGTATCAATATGAATCTCGCCCCGGTTCTGGATGTTGCCCCCAAGAGTTTTGGCAGCATTATGGAAGGCCGTATGTTCGGACATTCTCCGGAAAGGGTTGCCGCCATGGGAAACCGGGTCATCGCCGCTATGCAGGCTTGGGGCCTGATGGCGGTTGCCAAGCATTTTCCGGGAATCGGAAGGACACGGATTGACTCCCATTTAGACCTTCCAAAATTTGAAGACGACCTGGAATCGCTGGAATCATTCGACCTGCTCCCTTTCCGGTCAGCCATTCTCAATAACGTCTCCGGGATTATGTTGTCCCATATTTATTATCCGGCCATTGATGCCGAATGGCCGGCCAGTCTTTCCCGTATCATTGCTGCCGATCTTCTGCGCAGTAGACTGGGGTACCAGGGGCTTACCCTGACAGATGATCTGGATATGGGTGCCATTGCCAAAAACTGGGACATCGCAACCTGTATCGACAGGATCATTGCTGCGGAAATCGATATTGTTCTGGTTTGCCACAAGGGCCCTGCCAGAGAAGCTGCCTTCGACCGGTTTACCCGAATGATGGCGTCATCCAGAAAAAACAGAGACAAAGGTGCGGCATCCGTCAGACGGATCCTGAATGCAAAAAAACAGTTCCTCACGTCGTTCAGCGATGCTGAACCTTGACATCTCCACCCAAGTTATTATAATTTCGTCGATCACATTAAGAGAACATTCCAACCGCAGGTGTTTTCGCGGGCTGTCCGGCTGATCAATCCGGCCGGTGCAGTTTACAAGGGAGACCCCAGATGAACCGTAAATCCTTGGTTTTTATCATCGTCATCGGACTGCTAAGTGGATGCTCATCCATGAACAAGGCCCAGACCGGTGCCATTATCGGTGTCGCCGGCGGTGCTTTGGCCGGACAGGCCATCGGCCGCAATACGGAGGGAACCATCATCGGTGCAGCGGCCGGGGGTATCCTCGGCTATATCATCGGCAACGAAATGGACAAAGCGGATCAGAAAAGGCTCAACACGGTCTACGAAACCAGCCCGTCCCATCAAACAACGGAATGGCAGAACCCGGACACCGGCAACCATTATGAGGTAACTCCGGAACCCGCCTACAATGACCCATACTCGGATAGGGTCTGCCGGGAGGCGGAAATCCTGACCACCATCGACGGCAAGCCTGAAAAAGTCATCGCCACCGCCTGCCGCGATGAAAACGGCCGCTGGGTGATTCAAGAATAGAGATAACCGGCCCTGTTCCAAATTTTTTCAGGAGAAAGGGTTCAAACAACTTAACTGTCAATGGAACGGGAATAAACGTCCGCATCCATCCCGGTCCGCCGGCCGGCCATGAACTGGTGGTAGCCGGCCGCGGCAATCATGGCGGCGTTATCCCCGCATAGACGAACAGGGGGGATATGAACCTGAAACCCCTCTTTTGCGGAATCTTCCCGGACCCTTTCCCGCAGGCGTTCGTTGGCGGCGACCCCCCCCACAACAGCTACGTGGCGACATTTTTCCACCAAAGCCGCCTGGATAAGCTTGTAGGTGAGCACATCCACAACCGCCTCCTGAAAACCGGCGGCGATATTCGCGATATTCGCCCGGTAATCCTCCGGATGCTCCTGTACATAGCGGGAAACAGCGGATTTGATCCCGCTGAAACTGAAATCAAATTTTGATTTGTCCAGGTATGCCCTTGGAAAGGAGATTTTGGTCGGGTCACCTTGCCGGGCGAGTTTGCCGATGACGTCACCACCGGGATATCCCTGCCCCAGGAGTTTGGAAACCTTGTCGAAAGCTTCCCCCGCGGCATCATCCCGGGTCTTCCCCATCACATGGCTTTCGAGAAAAGACCTTACATGATAAATGCCGGTGTGACCGCCGGACACCAGCAGGGCCATGAATGGAAATTCAGGGCCATCACCGGAGAGATACAGGGAAGCGATGTGGCCCTGAAGGTGATCAACACCGATAAACGGCAGATCCCTGGCATAGGCGTAAGCTTTGGCGAAACTGAATCCGACCAGAAGGGCGCCCACCAGCCCTGGCCCTTGGGTGACAGCCACCGCCGATATCTCCTCTGCGGTGATGCCCGATGCGGAAATCGCCTCTCGAACCACAGGGACAATGGCTTCCACGTGCTTGCGGGACGCCAGTTCGGGAACCACGCCACCGAAGGGTTTATGCACATCAACTTGAGAAGCCACCACGGAAGAACGTATCTCCCTTCCGTCTGTGACTACCGCGGCTGCGGTTTCATCGCAAGACGATTCGATTCCAAGTATATTCATTTATTGGTGTTTTTTTGACCCCTCCGGGGTGTCCGACCAGAAATGGTTCATTGCGAACAGACCGGCGCCCGCTTTTGCCCTCTGGCAATCCAGGCCAAAAGGCGGCACCATATTTTTTTTAATCGATCCATTGCACCCGTTCCGAAGAAGGCTTCCGTTCCACAATTTCTCCGATAAAAAAAGCCTTTTCATTCATTCCACCCAGACGTTCCAGCACGTCCTGGGCCGCATCCTCCGGAACGATGGCCACCATGCCGATACCGTTATTGAACGTCCGCATCATTTCTTCTTCCACTATATTGCCGGCTGCCTGCAGGAAAGAAAAAATAGGCGGCACGTCCCAGCTGTTGCGCTGAATAACGATATCGGTGGCTTCCGGTATGACCCGTACGATATTTTCGAGAATGCCGCCGCCGGTGATATGGGCCAGACCATGCACGGGCAGGTCTTTAATCAGGCTCTGAACGATCTTGGCATAAATACGGGTGGGTTCGAGCAGCTCTTCGCCAAGAGTGCGGCCCAGTTCCGGAACGACTGAATCAACGGTCAGCTTCAACCGCTCGAAGCAAATTTTGCGCACGAGAGAGTATCCGTTGCTGTGAATCCCGGTGGAAGCGATACCGATAATTTTGTGTCCCACCCGGATTTCGGTACCGTCAATGATCTTGCTGTTGTCCACAACCCCGACGCTGAACCCGGCAAGATCGTACTCGCCCGGATTGTAAAGCCCCGGCATTTCTGCTGTTTCACCGCCGATCAGGGCGCACCCGGCCTGCCGGCAACCTTCTCCGACCCCGAGGATGATGGCTTTGGCCGTTTCGATGTTCAATTTTCCCATGGAAAGGTAATCCAGAAAAAAAAGCGGTTTGGCGCCCTGCACCAGTACGTCATTCACGCACATTGCGACCAGGTCGATACCGATCGTGTCATGTTTGTCCATCATAAAGGCGATTTTGAGTTTGGTTCCGACCCCGTCGGTAGAACTGACCAGCACAGGGAGTTCCAGGTTTTCCGTATTGAGGGAAAACAAACCGCCGAAACCACCGATTTCACCGATCACGCCTGATCGGGGAGTGCTTTTGGCAATCACCTTTACGGCATCAATCAAACGGTTCGCTTTTTGAATATCCACGCCTGCATCGGCATATGTCAGTGGCTTGGCCATTGATACTCCTTGCTGTAAGAATTCGGGTTTTATAGAAAACAAAGGTAAAATTTAATGTGCAGCCCTGCAAATGTCAAAACAATTTTTTTGACATTGGCATCGGTGTAGGGTACTTTGGGCCTGCTTTAACGATCCGCCGAATCCAGTGCAGAAAGGCTCCGACATGACCAAATTCGCTCGATTGGACAGGTTGCCCGAATATGTTTTTGCCGCTGTCAACAAGATAAAAATGAATGCCCGCCATGAGGGCAAGGATATTATTGACCTGGGGATGGGAAACCCGGATATCGGCACGCCGGACCATATTGTCGATAAGCTTGTGGAAGCCAGCCGGAAAGCGCACAACCACCGCTACTCGGCATCCATGGGGATCACCAAACTTCGTATGGCTATCGCGGACTGGTACAAGCGGCGGTTTGACGTGGACATCGACCCGCAAAGCGACGCCGTCGTGACCATCGGGGCCAAAGAGGGCATTTCACACTTGATCCTGGTAACCATTCGACCCGGTGATGTCGTCTTCACGCCCAACCCCACCTACCCCATCCATCCCTATTCCGCCATCATTTCCGGAGGGGATGTGCGCGGGATACCGGTGGGACCGGACGCCGATTTTTTTGAAAACCTGATCAGCGCCACCAAACAGACCTGGCCCAAACCGAAGGTGCTGATTCTCAACTATCCTCACAATCCGACTACGGAAGTCGTTGACCTGGCATTTTTTGAAAAAATCGTGGATTACGCCAAAGAACACAACATCCTGATCATTCACGATTTCGCCTATGCCGACCTGGTTTTCGACGGCTATGAGGCGCCCAGCATCCTGCAGGTAAAAGGGGCCAAGGATGTCGCCGTGGAATTTTTCTCTCTGTCTAAAAGCTACAGCATGCCGGGGTGGCGGGTCGGATTCTGCGTGGGCAATCCGGAGACCATATTTGCCTTGAAACGGATCAAAAGCTATCTTGATTACGGTATCTTTCAACCGATTCAGATCGCCGCAATCATCGCTTTAAACGGCCCCCAGGACTGTGTAAAAGATATCAGGGGCATCTATGAATCCAGACGCGACGCCCTGATTTCCGGCCTGGAACGGGTGGGTTGGAGCATTCCCAGTCCCAAAGGAACCATGTTCGTGTGGGCCAAAATTCCGGAACAATACAAAACCATGGGTTCCGTGGAATTTTCCAAATTTTTGATCAACGAAGCCCAGGTAGCCGTATCGCCCGGCCGGGGGTTCGGAGAGTATGGAGATGAATACGTCCGTTTCGCGCTCATCGAAAACAATATGAGAATCAACCAGGCGATAAGAGGAATCCGAAAAGTAATGTAACCCCTGGATTGGGAAATCGTAAGGTTTGCTGTTGATTCCAAGACGGTAACCGCCCAGCTTGGGAAAGAAAGAGGGGCTATGCGCAAAATCAATGTTGGGCTGCTCGGGTGCGGCACCGTCGGCACAGGGGTGGCAAAAATACTGTTGGGAAAGAAAGATCTGCTGAAAGCCCGTGCGGGTGTTGAAATCGTGCTGCGCCGGGTGGCGGACCTGGATATGCAAACAGACCGCGGAATCTGTTTTGACCCGGGGGTATTCATATCAGACGGCAACCTGGTGGTGGAAGATCCTGAAATCGATATTGTCATTGAGATGATCGGGGGAGACGGTATCGCCCGGGAAATGATTGTAAAGGCGATAGAAAACGGCAAATCCGTCGTAACCGCCAACAAGGCACTGCTGGCAACCCACGGGAACGAATTGTTCGCCGCCGCCACCGCCGGCAACGTGGATCTGGCCTACGAAGCCAGCGTGGGCGGGTGTATGCCGATCATCAAAACATTGCGCGAATCTCTGGTGGGCAACGACATCAGCGCCCTGACCGGCATTTTAAACGGAACCTGCAACTACATCCTCACAAAGATCACCGAAGAAGGCGCCACCTTCGAAGCAGCGCTGCAAGAAGCCCAGAAAAACGGATTCGCCGAAGCCGACCCGACTCTGGACGTGGAAGGATTCGATACGGCCCACAAACTGGCAATTCTGATGTCCATATCGTACGGGATGAAAATCAACTTTACCGATATCTATATCGAAGGTATTTCCAAAATCACACCGCTGGATATCGAATTTGCGCGCCAATTCGGCTACCGCATAAAACTGCTGGCCATCAGTAAAAACAGCAGCGGATCCATAGAAGCAAGGGTCCACCCGACCATGATTCCGGAAAACAACGTGCTTTCCAATGTCAGCGGCAGCCTGAACGCCGTCACCATTTCCGGCGATGCGGTGGGCGACATTATGCTGTACGGCCACGGTGCCGGAATGATGCCCACGGCCAGTGCGGTTATCGGCGACACGGTGGATATTGCCAGAAATCTGGTGGCCGGCACCGCCTGCCGGGTGCCGCTGATGGCTTATCAGATGGACAGTGTCCGGCAGATCCCGATACTTCCCGTCTCCAAGATTGTCACCAACTACTACTTCCGGTTCTTCGCCATGGACCGGCCGGGAGTCCTTTCGAAAATTGCCGGCGTACTAGGGGATAACAACATCAGTCTCAGGTCCGTTCATCAAAAAGGACGGAATTCCGACAGTTCGGTTCCGATTGTCATGCTGACCCACCGCGCCTGTGAAGCGGATGTTCAGAATGCCATGAATGAAATTTCTAAACTGGAGATTATCGAACCGCCGCCGATGCTGATCCGCATTGAAAACGAAGATCCGAAGGGTTGATCTTCCAGTTGCACCGCTGGGCGTCCGGCAACCGAAAAAGAGGTATACCATGCACATTGTTTGTTCAGATCTTGAGGGGGTATTCGTTCCGGAGATATGGATTAATGTCGCCGAGATTACCGGCATCGAAGAATTGCGCCTGACCACCCGGGACATCCCCGATTACAACATTCTCATGAAACAGCGATTGGCCATACTGGATGCTCATAATCTCAAACTGAAGGATATCCAGAAGGTCATCGCAACCATGGAACCCCTGGAGGGAGCCACAGAACTGGTCGACTGGATCCGCTCCCAAACCCAGTTGATCATCGTTTCGGATACATTTGTGCAGTTCGCCGGGCCGCTGATGAAAAAGCTCGGCTGGCCGTCCCTTTTCTGCAATACCCTGACGGTTTCATCCGACGACAGGATAACGGACTACGTACTCCGGCAGCAGGACGGCAAACGCAAAACAATCGTTGCCTTGCAGAACCTCAACTATCGTATCCTGGCCTGCGGTGATTCGTATAACGACATCACCATGCTCAAAGAGGCCGACACGGGTATCCTGTTTCGCCCCCCGGAAACCATACAGGCGGATTATCCCCTGTTTCCGGTCTGCCATCAATACGATGAACTGAAGGGAAAAATTGCCCTGTTTCTGGAAACATAGTAGCCAATAAAATAGAAGTCTTTCGGCTTTTCGCTAACAGCCTGACAGCCTTCAGCCTAACCAACCTGGTCTATAATTATGGTATCCTATCTACCCAAATTTAATCATTGCCGGATTCTTGTCATTGGCGATCTCATGCTGGATGAATATCTCTGGGGGACTGTGGACCGCATCTCTCCGGAAGCGCCGGTCCAGGTGGTTTCCGTGGACCGGGAGGATTTTACCCTTGGAGGAGCGGGTAATGTCGTCAACAACCTGATCGCTCTCGGGGCCAGTGTCACGGTTGCCGGAGTCATCGGCCGGGACCGCCATGGGGAACGGCTTTTACAAAAATTCAAACAACTGGGGGCCGTCACGGACGGCATCCAGGCGGAGCCCGGCCGCCCCACAACCAGAAAAACCAGGATTATCGCCGCCAATCAGCATGTCCTTAGGATTGACCGTGAAACAAGGCAGGAAATCAGCCAGGAGGCGGCTGCCGACCTGTCCCGTTTTTTAGGTAACGCTGTCCCGGATATGGACATCATCCTGGTGTCCGATTACGGCAAAGGCCTCCTCAACAGGACCCTTTTGGCCAAAATTACGCAAACCGCGAAATCTTTTGGAAAAAGAACCATCGTCGATCCCAAAGGGATGGACTATTCCCGCTATACCGGCTTCTCCATGATAACGCCCAACAAAAAGGAAGCCGCTCTTGCAGCCGGGCTTGACGTCTCCGAGGAAAATGTCGTATCCGAGGCCGGTCGTATCCTTCTGCAGGAAACAGGGATCCCCAATATCCTGATCACCTGCGGCAAGGAAGGAATGGTGCTGTTCGACAGGGAGGCCCTCCCGGTCACCATCGCCTCCAGGGCCAAGCAGGTGTTCGATGTGTCCGGTGCCGGAGATACCGTGATAGCGGTTATGGGACTCTCTCTGGCATCCGGACTTTCCTTTACGGAGTCTGTTAAAATGGCCAATGCGGCAGCAGGGATCGTCGTCGGGAAGGTGGGAACCGCTACCGTATCCAACGAGGAGTTGCGGGCTGCCCTGGTGATGGAAGAAATGACGGCCTCACCGCCTGGCAACGGTAACAACAAAAATGAATAAAAAACATCTTGACGAACTCAAACATCAGGAGTATATCTCTTTTTTCATTAAACATTGATGCGGGGTGGAGCAGTCTGGTAGCTCGTCGGGCTCATAACCCGAAGGTCGTTGGTTCGAATCCAGCCCCCGCTACCAATAATATAAAGCCCTTACGGAGTCATTCCGTAAGGGCTTTTTTCTTTTGTTACCCTATTGCTACCCAATGTAAAATTTGATGGTATTTGATATAAGACTTTGCAATGTATCGGTACTAAATTAGTTATAGCAGAATTGCACCGCCTGGGGATTAAAATTCCCTTGTCCTCAGTTCGATTCTGTTTCTCGGCACCATGATTTCTATGGGTTACGGTTGTTCCCGTAACCCCTTGAATCGTTTTGGCGGATATTTACCCTAAAGTTTGTTATAAGTGGTATGTCATTTAAATGACAAATTGTCACAAACTTGAAAATCCCTTTTCAGATGGGTACCAAAACAAGTTTGTATTATGTCCATAATTAACTAGTGTCCAACCAGAAATGGTAGATTTTGGTTCGGAGCAAGGCCTGAGCGATTTTGAAACCGGAG
>CAZKYZ010000125.1:4569-9652 GCA_964557055.1 uncultured Desulfobacterales bacterium | reverse complement strand
TTTTGCCTCCCAGTTCTTCCAGGGTGGAATCTTTCAGGTAATCGAAAAAGCCGATAAACGGCACGACAATGATATTGGCTTTTTGCATCGCCTTTTTCAGGAGGTACTCGTTCCATTTCTGGAGGGGCACGACGGAGGATGACAGCCGTTTGCTGGGAACCCACTGCAGGATTTCATGGGCGCTGTGGGCGTATTTTTTCAGATCATCGACGGAATTTAAGAATTTGGAGATTCCGTTTTCAAGAATCGGATCGGCAAAGGTCAGGTTGGTAGTGAATTCAGACATGACCCGGGCGATTCGATAACTGGTCATGCCGGACAGGAACAGTACGCGGGCATTATTGAAATAATTGCCGAATTTATGTTGAATAAACCGCAGGGACCATTCGAAGGACACGTCCCGCAAGGCGGCGCCTGCCGTAACGGGGGTCTGGATTCTGGCACCCAACGCCTCCAGCTTGTCGTCATGCTTACGGATGAGGTAGCGGGGTCCTACGCTGTAGGGGAATTTGATATGGCCCAGGCCGATGACGGCGGCCACCTTGTCCCATTTCAAAAGGAGTCGGGCGGCGTTTTCCATATCACCATTGGTTCCAAACCGTTTGATGATAAAATTTTGGCCGAGAAATTCGGTCTCAAGTTCATAGTCATGTTTGCTGGAACCTAAACTGATGCTGACGATTTGCTTCACGATGTCCTCCGGAACGTAATACCCTTTAGGGCCATTTTGTGCGTTCAATCAGGGTAATTGAAAACAATGCCGATCCCGAAAATTTTCCAGATCATTTCATTTTGGATCATTGTCCTTGCTTACCGGCTGGTCCTGGACCGGTTCAATCCCGTCATCCCCGATGGCGCTAACCGGGCAGATGTCCAGCGCTTCCCGGCAAAGTTTTTCCTCCGCGGGCGTAATCGGTTGCCGGAAGACAACCACAAACCCCTCTTCAAAGTTGGATTGGAAACTGCCGGGGGCGATTTCAGGGCAGAGGGCGCAATCAATGCAATTGGTATCCACATAATACCTGCCCGGGACATTTCCCGGAATCTTTCTGTTTTTGTCGGGCAAGCCCATCTGCAACCCTGTCCGGCTGAAACCGGACTATGCGTCCGTCAGTTCCTTCATCAATTGCGTCACGTCTTTTAAAAGGATATCCTCATCCGCTGCATTGCGGTGCACACTGCAGTAGTCTGTTCCCGGCACCGCCGTTTTTCGGCAGGAATTTCCCTTCTGCGTTACGGCTTTACATTGGCAGGGTTCGCTATCTTCCGGCGCAGATGGTTTTTCCGGTGTGCGATCCTCCGCAGCCGCCTGGTTTTCCTCAAAGCGGTCGTGCAGGACAAGGGGTTGCTCATCGATTTTACCGGAATTGACCAAATCCAGCAGCAGATTGAATTCATTCTCAAAACCTTCCAGAAGAATTTCCGGATCCGGCATCAGCCTTTCGTCGGAGGCGATGCCGACGGTGACCTTGCCGTCATAGCTCAGGATGCTGATACCGAGCCCGACTTTGCCGGAACGCGGGACCCAGAACATGAGGTTGTTGATCTTGCTGCCGGCGAAATAGAGCGGTTTCCGGGGGCCGGGGACGTTGGTCAAAACGCCGGAAGCCTTGTCGCCGAAAAACTGGGAAGCTTTTTGCGCCAGGCCGGGCGGTAGAAACCCCATGGCGCTTAGCAGGCCGAAATTGATATACGGATCCGGCGAGGTTTTCAGGTAGTCCATGCGTCGCTTGACCTCTTTAAGGCGAAGAATCGGGTCTTCCAGATAGACCGGCAGGGCAAGGAAAACCAGGCTGAACTTGTTGCCCAGCTCAAATTCGGTGCCGGGTTTGCGGATGTTGACCGGGACGGTGACCCGCAGGTCAAGCTCATTGACAGCTACATTGCGTGTTTTGAGGTAACGCCTCATGGCGCCGGTAACCGTGGCAATAAGGACGTCATTGAGCGTGGCCGTGCTGATGGCCCGCCCAACCGATTTAATTTTGCTGAGTTCCATCGGTTCCGTCCAGGCCATCCGTTTACGTATACCCAGCCGGCCTTTGAAGGGTGTGTTCGGGTCGGATCGCATGACGGTGTGTTTCGCGAGTACGGTCGTAATATCGGAGGACAACCGACCGGTGGCCCCCATCAGTTTTGTGAAATGGGCGGGGTCCGACGCAGATTTCCCTATTTCCCTGATAACCGCATTGCCGGCCTTGCGTGCCGATTTGACGGTTTGTTTGACGGAATCAAGAAGGGCGTTGACGGAAAAAGGCAATCCGGGTCGGGACAACCGTTTTGAAGCATCCTTGAAAGTCGGCCAGGGGGCATCCGGATCGGTATCGGCTGCCGCAAGGAGGACATGAATCAGGGCGATACCATCACCGATGCAGTGGTGCACCCTGAAAAAAAGAATACAACCCTCGTTGTACCCCTCGATTAAATGAACCTGCCAGAGAGGTCGGTGAGGGTCTAATGGGGTTGTTGACAGGTTGCTGATCATTTCCTGGAGATCCGCTTTGTCTCCGGGATCCGGCAGGGCGATGCGCTGCACGTGTGAGCGGATATCGTAATTAGGGTCTGTTTCCCAGGTGGGCAGACCGACCCCCGATTTGGGTCGTACCACCCGTTTCCGGAAACGGGGAAAATACGCCAGGCGGCATTCAATGGTAGCCAGCAACCGTTTGAAATCGAGTATCTCCTCAAATTCCATAAAAGCGGTTATCACCATTAAATTGGCGGGTTCGTCCATGCATAGCCAGAAATTGTCTGCATTGGTCATCGTCTCAGCCATAGCGGCTCCTTGCGCAAAAAGTCAATTGTCGACGCGTGGATGGGGAGGGCCATTTCAAAATGTCAGCTCCCGCGGGGGGACATCAATGATGGTGACGAGGCGGCAAGTGTCAACAATTTTGGAAAAGATCAAAAAAAGCGGATAAAACAGATAATTACAGATGCTACAGTATATGAAATAGAAATGATAGGCAATACCAAATCGGTGCCGGCAAAATTTAGCGCAATTTTTTTTTGGAAAAAGTTGACAAACATGACGCGCTGCATCATATTGACAAACATGACGCGTTGCGTTAATTTGGTGGTCGGCCAGTACGGTTGGGCGACCGCATAAACCGATAATAAAGAAGAACCCATATCAAAACAAGGAGAACAGAGATGAAACAATCCAAAAGGAACGCAAAAGCCAAATCCCGCTATTACACCGTCAGGACAATTCGTGAATCCATGGAAGACCTGACGGACACCCTTGATAAATATCATACCCGATACATCAAAAAATCGGTTGAAGGCGGCCGGGAGTTCGTCGGGGACATCAGAAAGGATCCAGGCAAGGTTTTTGGCGCCTTGATCGATGACGGAAAAGAGTACATGGAAGATTTTGGAAAGGATGCCCGTAAAAAAATTAAAAATTATGCTCAAGACAGCCGCTCCTTTCTGAAGAAGACCCGCCGCAACCCCAGCAAGGCTGCTAGTGAGCTGATCAATGACGGAAAAAGTCGGGTGAAAGATTTTACAACCGACATCCGCAAAGCCGTGGACGGTTTTTCTGACAGCACCCGCGAAATTGTTCAAGGTGTTGAAAAAGATGTCCGTTTTGTAATGGACGATCTGTTTGAAAACGGGCGCAAGACCATCAACCGGATTCCGGGAAAAAAAGCTGTTGAAAAGACAATCAACAAACGGATCAAGGCCTTCCCCGCGCGGCTCAACCTGCCCGGAAGAGATGATCTCGAAAGATTGGGAAATCGCATGGAAGCGCTGAACCAACACGTGGACATCTTGCACAAACAGTTGGCCGCTTGATGGGCCACTATTTTTGAATTCATTGCCGGCATCGGTTTTCACCGGCCCGCCGGCAACACAACAGCAGTAATAACTGTTTCGGAAAGGATTAGAAATGTTGACAATAATAAAAAAATACGCCAATGGCCGCCTGTATGATACTGTTAATAAAAAATACCTGAAAATAGAAGAACTCACCAAGTTGCTGGCATCCAAAAAGGAAGTAAAAGTGGTTCTCAGCAAGACCAACAAAGATATTACAAAATCCCTGATGCCCAAGACCAAGACCGATGTAAGGGCAAAAGCGAAACAAAAGACCGAACAGGTCACTGCAAGTGTCAAAAAATGGGCCAAAGAAAACAAAAAATGGATTGGCGACAATCTGGACAAGCGGATCAACGACGTCCTGAACATGATGAATCTGCCCTCAAAGGCGCAGGTTGCCAAACTGGATAAAACCGTCCGGGCTCTGAGCAAAAAAGTACAAGAACTGGAAACGTTGCAGGCCCGGAAATTAAAGGCCCTGGAAAAGGCTCAGATTTAAAATATAGCCGATCTGGAAACCAAACAGGCCCGAAAGATGAAAAAGCTTGAATCGGAGCAAAAAAAATAGGAATAAAGAGCCTGTTGTAATTTTATCGTAAAGACAGCCCTTAAAAAGAAATACCATCATGACGGATAAAAACGATCCACGGCTGATGAAGCAGGCTTTGCAGCGATTGCAATCAGAGCGGTTGAATGCGACATATGCCGACCTGAAAGCGAATCCGGAATATCGTAAAATCGGAACCTTTTTCTTTGAAAAATTGTACGCTCCGGAAGATTTTTCATTTCGAGATACCAGCATGCGGAAACTGCAAAAAATCCTGGAAGGCCGCATCTACGGAGGGATTGTATCGGCGGTCCAAAGAGTTGTCGAACTTCATGAACTGACCGACAAGCTGGACGATCGCATGGTCGCTGAAATGATCGCAAAAGGTATCGGTGCAGAGCTTACAATGGATCAGTACCGGGAGATCTATCGGGCCCTGGACAATTATGATGAACGTCTGGCCCAGATCGATTTGAGTATCGAGGTCACCCGGACCTTTTACCGGTTAAGCCGAAAGTGGGTTGTCGCCATTTCCCTGAAAACGGTACGGTCCGCTGCACACCTGATCGGAGTCGGAAAGATTTTGGACTTCATTTATGAAGGTTACGAAGGTTTTCGGGCCATTAACAATATCGATTATTTTATCGATACCGTAGAAACGCGCGAGAAAGCCTGGCACAATGATATCTGGGCGGGTTCGGGCGGAAGGAAGCG
>CAZKYZ010000125.1:0-4559 GCA_964557055.1 uncultured Desulfobacterales bacterium | reverse complement strand
ATATAAAAATTATTTTTTATTTTTTCTCACCTTTAAAATTGGGCCCCAACCCGGCCAACATTTATCTGGGGGGGGTGGGGGGGGGGGGGAAGCGCAGTTGAGGCGGGCGCTGATTCTTTCCGGAGGCGGCCCCCGAGGGGCCTTTCAGGTCGGCGTCTGGAAGTACCTGCAGGAACAAAAATGGGAACCTGACCTGATCTACGGCACTTCTATAGGGTCCATCAACGCGGTTGCCATCGGCGCCGGCATGCCCCTGGAACGGATGGCCCGGATCTGGACAAGCCATGCGACCGGGAATATTTATCGCCTGCGTTTGTTCCGCTTTCTCTGGGCCTGTCTGTGCAAAAGGTCTTTCCAATCGCTGGCGGACACGCGGCCAATGCGATCGATGATCACCCGGCATCTGGATATCCGCGCGTTGCGGCAAAGTCACAGGAAAATCGTTATCACGGCTGTCAACGTGCTGTCATCTCGTCTTCGGTTGTTCAACCAGAATGAGATCGATGTGGAGCATGTGATGGCCTCCTGTGCCATGCCGGGTCTGTTCCCCTGGCAAATGATCGACGGTGAACCTTATTGGGACGGAGGCATGATGGCCAACACGCCCCTGTTTCCGGCCCTTGCGCAAGGTGCCGAGGAGATCGTTGTGGTGCTGCTGTCACCGGCGGGCCACACCCCTCTTCCCCTGCCGCAAAATGCGAGGGCTGTGGGAGAATTGGCTCTGGAACATTTGTTAAGCGGATCGTATCAAAGCACACGCTACCTGCTGGCGGAAAGCCAACTGTCACCGATCGGCTGTTCCGCCGCCAGACCGCGAATCATCGTTGTAGCACCCTCCCGGATGCTTGGACTCCTTTCCCTGGTCCGCTTTTCACCCCGGCAGGCTCATCGCCTGATCCGGGAGGGGTATCAAAATGCGCAGACCCAGCTCCATTCTTTGTTTGCGCACAATCCCGGTAACCATACAGAATAGAGAGGAGCACTCATGTTGCCAGAATATTTCGAGTTTTCGCTACCGACCAAACTGGTTTATGGTATCGGCATTCTCGGTACTATCAAGGAAACCGTCCAGCCGTTTGGGCGGCGCAGAGCGATCCTGGTAACCGACAGCATTTTGGTCAAAGCCGGGCCGGTGGACAAGGTGGTTGCCGGTTTCAAGAAAAGCAACATTTCCATTACCTGCACCTTTGATGAAGTGCCGCCCAATTCCACCATAGAAACGGTGGAAAAGTGTGCCGCCCTGGCGAAAAAACACAAATGCAACATGATCATCGCCATCGGGGGCGGGAGTGTGATCGATACAGCCAAAGTGGCCAATATCCTGATCAAGAAGGGGGGCCGGGTTGAAGATCATATGGGGGCCTATCTTCTGGACAGCAATGAAAACCTGCTGCCTTCCATTTATATCCCCACAACAGCCGGGACCGGATCGGAAGTTTCCAAGGTGGCCGTCATCGCCGACCCCGTCAACGATGTTAAGCTGCCCTTTGCCGAGGAGCAGTTTCTCCCGAAACTGGCCATCCTCGATCCGGAGGTGACGGTTTCCATGCCGGGAAAATTGACCGCCGCCACCGGCATGGACGCGCTGACCCACGCAATCGAAGCCTACGTCGATAAGGAGTGGTCCCCGGCTTCGGACGGTCTGGCACTGCATGCCATCAAGCTGATATCCGGGAATATCCTGCAGGCCTGTGCCAAACCGGATGACCTGCAGGCCAGGGGAGCCATGCTGGTGGGCAGCTTTCTGGCCGGTGTGGCTTTTTCTCACTCCATGGTCGGCATGACGCACGGGATATCCCATGCCCTTGGCGGGGTTTATCATATTCCCCACGGCCTTGCGAATGCCCTGATTCTGCCGGAGGTGATGGCCTACAACCTTGATTCCCAAATCGACCGGTTTGCGGATATTGCGGTTGCCATGGGTATTTCCTTTCCACAGATAATTCACCAGGGACAGAGCCTGCTGCGGTCCAACCGCCTTGATCTTCTCTCCAGAGTTGTTGGCAAAGCAGAGATCGAGTCCCTGTTGGAAATTGTTTCCAATGGCTCCTACCGCATACGGGGCTTGGCCGCCAGGGCTATCGGAAATTTCGGATTTGTGGATGAATGGGTAAAACGCCAGGCCGCTCAGGCGGCGGTTGAAAAAGTTCACACCCTGAACCGGCAGCTGGCCCATCTGACCAAGATGCCGCTGAATCTGAAAGATGCCGGCATTACCGATAAATTTGCCCGGATCGAGCAGGTGGCCACAACCGCCATGGAAGACGGCGCCATGCTCTATAACCCGGTTGAGCCCAACCGTGATGATGTGATTCGCATTGTCCGCAAGGTATACCGCTCCAAGGCGCGGCCCCTGCCGGTTTCGGCGGAAGACCTGCATCCCGGGGCATCTGCGGGGAAAACCGGTGCCATGGCCAATGTCTTCAAAAACCCAACGATGCTATATGATGTTCTTGGCGAGTTCTATGAGCAGCTCAAAGCGGACCCGGCCATCGGTCCGGCCCTGCAGAAGAGCGGACTTTGCGTCCAATTTACCTACACCAATCCGTCCGCAGTCATAACCATCGATGCTACCGGTAATGATATCCGCATTATAAAAGGAATTTTTGACGGTCAGCCGGAGGTGGTGATGACCATGGATGCCGATTTTGCGCACAAGTTCTGGCACGGCAAAGCCAATCTCGTCAGCGCCCTGACCCGCCGGCAGGTTCGTGCCAGAGGGAACGTGCCCAAAACGCTGCGGCTTCTGCCGATCTTGAAGCCTGCCTATGCCCTTTACCCCGCATTCCTCAAGCAAAAAGGGATGGGCGATCTGGTTCTGTAACGCAAATCGTTCAATTTACGTGTAAAGGAAATGCTGTTGAAAACGGCGCCTAAATAAAGTAGACTGCTTTAAAAATTGGCCCATTGACGGATTCCGACCGAATATTTGAAAGCCTGCTCTTCCGATTATCGAGCTCTTTATATGGGAATCACAATTGTACAAAAAAGCGATCTGAAAAAGCCCAAACCCGACCCCAAAATCGCACTGGTATTGTCAGGCGGGGCCGTATCCGGCGGCGCTTTCCAGTTGGGTGGTCTCAAAGCGCTTAACCGGCTTATGGCCAATCGCGACATCACTGATTTCGATATGTTTGTCGGTATCAGTTCGGGTTCAATCCTGGCCACCTACTTTGCCAACGGTGTTACCGTAGAGGAGCTGTATCAGAGCCTGGTTGCCCAAAAGGGCCGGTTCAAACCCGTTACCTTCGCTGAATTCTATTCTCCCAATTATACCGAAATGCTCAAAACCCCACTGCACATCCTGGGGGACATGGTATCCATCAGCTCCCGGAATGTGGCCGGCTTTGTTTCCGCCAACAATATTTTCCGCAAACCGTTCCGGGATAAACTGATGGCCCTGCTGATCCGGCCGAATTCAAAAACCCTGGATGAATTCATTTCCTACTGCCTGAAACGGGAAGGCATGGAAACCAACCATCCCTCGCTGCCGTGGCATTACCTGCCCCGGGGCATCTTCAAGACAGAGGCCATCGAACGCTCCACCCGCAACAATTTGAAAAAAAACCATCTGCACAATGATTTCAGCGGCATTCGTGCAGCCAACGGCAAGGAACTGTATATCGTCGCCATGAATCTGGATTCCGCCGAAAGGGCTGTGTTCGGGCACGACCGGGTCAACACGATCCCCGTATCCAAAGCCATGCAGGCATCCATCGCCTTTCCCCTGTTCTTCAGGCCGGTGAATATAGACGGGGTGGATTACGTGGATGGTGCTATTATCAAAACCACCAGCATGGATATCGCCATCGAAAAAGAGGCCGACCTGATTATCTGCTACAACCCCTTTCGGCCCTTCAATCACGATTCCTTCAGCAGGGAACCGGGCAGGGGTCGCAAACGCATCAATATTGCCAAAGATGGTATCGGCGCCGTTCTGAGCCAGGTCTTGCGAACCATGTTACACACCCGCCTGATGCACGGTCTGGACTTATACCGGAAAAACCCCGAATTTACGGGGGATATCATCCTGATTGAACCCACCGAACAGGACGACCGGTTTTTCGATATGAACCCCCTGTCGTACGCGTCCCGTAAAAAAGCTTTTACCAGAGGATTCGAATCCGTGCGAGAATCCATCACCAACAATTATGGTATGCTTAACCGGATCCTGGATGCTTACGGCATCGAAACGACTCCACAACTCACCGCTGCCGACGGTGACGCTTTGCCGTCTGCGGGTAAGTCGCCAAGAGAACGCCTGCCGGGATTTCGCCTGCCCCGTCCCGCTTTCCTTCACAAGCCCCCCCGGCATTTAGCCCGCAAATTTCAGACATTCCTCCCGCCTGAATTCCGCCGTTTGATCTGCTGTAAATTCTTCCCATTTTAAACAGAAATTTGCTCCGGCGGGTTATCCGTGATAAACATTGTTGTATATGATTGGGAGTAAAGAAAAAAAATGATCAGTGCATCGACTTTAATTTGGGGAATGATCTTTGGATCAATAGGCCTAGGATTTTTTGTTTATGGAAAAAAACAAAAATCGATTATTCCGATTA